>JAIYBR010000013.1 GCA_027488435.1 Flavobacteriales bacterium | reverse complement strand
CCAATAAGCAAATCAGTGAATATGATAGCTACAATGGTTACGACAAATGGAATGAATTGCTGCTTGCCTCGCGAGTAATACTCCTTGAATAATGCAATGTTTGCCAGTTTATATCCTGTCAAAATGAGAATGCTCGCCAAGGCCGCCTTGGGAATCATATTCAACACCCCAGGAATGGCAAACACGCACAACATGAGCAGTACGCCATGAAGAACCGCTGATGCCTTCGACTTCGCACCTGCATTAATGTTGGCAGACGAACGCACCACCACTGAAGTTACGGGCAATCCGCCTATTAAAGAAGAGAGAATATTCCCGGTTCCCTGCGCAAACAACTCTCGATTGGCGGGACTGATGCGCTTCTCCGGATCGAGCTTGTCGGCCGCTTCCAAACTCAACAATGTTTCGAGTGATGCGACTATGGCCAGTGTTATTGCCGTAATCCATACCTTATAATTACCAACCGCTCCCCATTCCGGCATGGTGATAAATCCTACCAAATCGTCAACGGAACCAAACATGGGTATTTGAACCACATGCTCATCGGTGAGGGCCAATGCGTGACCATCGGGCACTAAAAACACATTCAACACTACTCCGCTTATGACAGCCAACAGAGGGCCCGGCAGATACTTCACCCAGGCCTGTTTCTTCATAAACTTCGTTTCATAGAAAAGCAAAATGGCTGCTGCAACAGTTGCGATTAACGTTGCAAGTGGAGAAAGACGGCTCAAGGCAATCCACAATTCACTGAAGGTGTTTTGTCCATCGGGCTGAATGAAAGACTCTTCGCCTTCTGGATCGGCATCATACCCCACGAAGTGAGGAATTTGCTTCAGGATAATCAGAATACCAATCGCCGCGAGCATGCCTTTAATCACCGCATTCGGCACATACCGACCAATGCCTCCTCCCTTGAAATAACCGAACAACAATTGTATTACACCTGCTATAAAGGCAGCGAGCAAAAAGACTTCATAACTCCCTAAATCATGAATGGCCGAAGCAATAATAGCAGCTAAACCGGCTGCCGGTCCTGACACACTTAATGATGAGCCACTCAGCAACCCAACCACCACTCCGCCAATTACACCGGCAATGATGCCCGCAAATGGAGTAGCATCCGAGGCGATTGCGATTCCTATGCACAAGGGCAAGGCAACAAGAAAAACGACTATTGCAGCGGGTATGTCCGCTCCGGGATGAATTCGGTTCACAGGATTATGTTTGAGTCGTTGCGAAGATAGTCGACTTCAAACTTCGATTAACAACTCGTTAACACTTCTTTCAATACATGAGGGAACCACTCTATTTCAAGTGCACGAACCTTGCGTTCAATGTCTGCTACGGAATCACCTTCTGAAATATCGGTGCGGTATTGAGCAATGATGGCGCCCTCATCGTAGTGCTCATTCACCCAATGAATGGTAATGCCCGACTCTGCCTCGTGCGCCGCATGCACAGCTTCGTGCACGAAATGTCCGTACATACCCTTACCTCCGTATTTGGGTAATAATGACGGATGGATGTTGATAATTCGCATTGGGAATTCATAGACAAATGCTGCCGGGACCTTCCAAAGAAAACCTGCGAGCACTATGAAATCGACTTGCCGGGATTTCAGCTCACGAATGAAATCGTTACTCTCTTTAAAATTATGCTTGTTCAGTATGAAAGTTGGTATCGCGTTGTTGATTGCAATACTCAACACACCTGCATCCGATTTATTACTGGCGATGAGAACCACTTCGGCACCTGCATTCGACTTGAAATATTCAATGATGTTGGCGGCATTGCTGCCTGCACCCGATGCTAAAATGGCAATACGTTTCACAACAGAAATTTCGGCAATATTACATCATGAGCGGAAGATCAGGCCGTGAATCTTCGCATACAACAATTCGGGTTGAAAGGGCTTCGACACATAGTCATCCATACCCTTTTCTAAACTCCTTTCTCGTTCACCATTGAGCGCATTGGCAGAAAGCCCTATGATAGGCACATTCGAACGAAGAACTCCTCGAATATGTCCGGTTGCTTCAAAACCATCCATGACAGGCATCTGCAAATCCATCAACACCAGGTCATATTCCTTCTCCTTCAATCTATCGATTGCATCTTGGCCGTCTTCACTGATATCCACACTGGCCTTCCAGGAAAATAGCAGAGCATTGGCCAGAAACTGATTCACTTTATTGTCTTCAACCAGGAGAATATGAGCCCCTTGAAGATCGGGATTAAATTCCTTCTTGACTGGCGCTGCTTCAAGTGCTTTCTTCAATGCTATTTGAAACGAGAAGGTAGTGCCCACGTTTTTTTCACTGGTCAACTTCAACTCTCCTCCCATCATTTCTACAATGCGCTTGGATATAGAAAGTCCTAAACCCGTTCCGCCGTATTTGCGTGTGGTGCTGTTGTCTTCTTGGGCAAATGCTTGAAAAACGGCAGCCTGTCTATCAGCAGCAATGCCGATTCCCGTATCAGTAACACTAAAACGTACCCACTGGGTATCATTCGAATCACCCATGAGTTGAATATCCAATCGTACTTTTCCGGTTGGGGTAAACTTAATAGCATTGCCAATGAGGTTCGTGATGATCTGATTTATGCGATGCACATCGCCAAGCAAGCGCAGATGTATACTCTCGTCCAGATTCCATTCAAACTGCAATTCCTTTTCTTCAGCGCGAATACGTAATGCTTTGGTGAGCTCTGAGAAGTTATCCTGAACCGAAAACTCAATTTCCCCTAGCTCCACCTTTCCAGCCTCAATGCGAGAAACATCGAGCAAGTCGTCGATTAATACCAGCAGCCCATCCGAAGAGAAGCGCATGGTCTTTAAATAATCCCGCTGCTGTTGGTTCAAATCGGTGGACGCAAGCAATGCTGACATGCCGACAATAGCATTCACAGGGGTGCGTAATTCGTGACTCACATTGGCCAGAATCGTTTTACGCAATTCGAGTCCTGCTTCGGCTGCCTTCCTTGCCTCGACCATTTCCTGCTCTAATTTCTTTCTGGCAGTTATATCAAACACCACAATTACACCGCCCTCAACCTTACCGGCTTCATCGTATAGAGGTGCAGTAGTGCACAACAGCCAGGTAATGGCTCCACCGGTATTCAAATAGGTCGATTCAAAAACCTTACTGGTAATATGAAATTCAATTCGAGAAAATTCCTTCGCATCAATTGGAGCAGAGAAATCGCAAGATTGTAAACCAATCATTGCCGACTCTTGCATTTCAAAAATCTCGGCAAAACGGGGCTCAACCTGGGTTAGCCTTCCCTCCAGATCATAGCGCGCCATACCCAAATTCAAACTATCGATGATATCAAGTAAACGCTGGTCGGATTGTGCCGTTCGAGTCTCTGCAATTTGTCGCTTCTCTATCTCCTCCTGCACCACATCAGCCAATTGCAATAAGTCTTCATTCTCCAAAGAGGGTCTGTCGGGAAAAAGGGTTGAAGCAGCCTCCTTCAGCGCCTCGAGCACTTGCGACTGACGCGCGAGCATTTGATTAACGGCTTCCTTCTTGGCCATCAACTCATCGCTACTTTCACGCATGGCCGTTTCCATAAGCACACGGTCGTTGTCGGAATGCTCATAGCTATTGCTTATTGCACTCAACAAGCTTTCCCATTCCTGCGGAACCTCCGGGTAGCCCGGCAAATACTTCTTCAACTGCCGCTCCAACAAGCGATGATACTTTTTACCCGTCATTCAATTTCGTGGTAGGTCGTGATGGTCATGGTTTGATTGTGCAATGAACACTTCGTGCTGCCCAATTGAGGAGAAATTTCGCCATTCGAATAAAAACCGGTGTAAGCCGCATTGTTACCGAAATACTGACACACCGACTCAACTTCTTCCTCTATTCGTTGATCGAGCACGCTCTTTCTTCCCACACAGCTAACCATGATAACGAGTTCAGGCGACAGGTCATTCGACTGTTCCGCTGCCTTGGCCGCACCATCGACTAATCTATCAAAATTCGCCATCATAAATTGTACTTGCGCTCCAACAGGAGTATTGCCTGCAAAACGCAAAGTACCGGCAGCATCATCGACACTCAAAATAGTGCGTACCAATTGGCTTTCGCTATAATTACCCAAGATACAAAGTGGGAATAACAGGGCAGAGCCGGGCAATTCACTTGCACGCGGACCGAGGTAACGCTTATAAATTTCCAATGCATTTTCGCCATCCAACTCATACAACACATTATCAACAGCCTTGGTAACCGTGCGAACTGGACCAAATAAGTCCCAACCACCGTGCGACCCGTGCGTAATTCGCAACTTGTCACCATAAAAACCAATTGCTACAATGCGATTGGATTGAGGCTCTGCATTTGCACCCACCAGTGTTTTGGTGAATCGCCCTGCGTCGGCAGCCAAACCTCCGGTAACGATAACATCATCCGATAAATCGTCATTGATACCCCTAACCAAATCATCGCCGTTTACTGAAATACCATCCGAGAAAACGAGGATATGAGTTAAACCAGACCCCTTCAAGCGCTGTGTGATGGATCGTCCGCACTCAAAACTATTAGCCCAATCTGCAACATTTCCCTCCACAACTTTTATGGTCGTTCTATCGAAACGACAAGCTGTGACACTTACGGTATGATCATTCACCTCATCACCGTGAATCTCTCCGGCGGTGCTGGTTAGCACAACATCGGCATGTGGATATACTTTCCGTATTTCCATGTAAACGGAATCATTAGCAAGTGCGTCGATTGCACCAAATGCAAAAACAAGATTCGGCTGAAATGACGTTGGAGGAGCATCTGCCCAACCTTTGCCTTCGCGCCATAAGCTTTGTTGAACTTTCATAGGGACATGGCTAATTAAGGTGTGGTAGCTAAGGTGATAAAAACTTTCGAGGTACAATGTAGGCAAAACATTCCAAATAAACCACGGCATAGTTCAATCCCATCACTCAATCTCTTTCTTCCTTAGGTTTGTCATCTCAATTATTCTACATGTCTATCATCGCAGAAAACGTCACCAAAACCTATGGGAATCAACAAGCACTGAATGGTGTTTCGTTTCAAATCGACAAAGGCCAAATTGTAGGCTTTCTTGGTCCGAATGGTGCCGGAAAAAGCACTATGATGAAAATTATTACGTGCTACATCCCACCTACTTCCGGTAAAGTTTCCGTTTGCGGTTTCGATGTCATGGAGCAAAGCATACAAGCCAAAAAACACATTGGTTATCTGCCCGAGCTCAACCCATTGTATACCGACATGTATGTGCGCGAATACCTTTCGTTTATAGGTGGCATGTACAAGATTCAAAATCTCAAAACGCGCGTGGAAGAGATGATTGAAACGGTAGGCCTTCAGCCCGAAGCGCATAAAAAAATAGAAACACTTTCGAAAGGATACAGACAACGTGTCGGACTTGCACAAGCGCTGATTCACGATCCCGAAGTACTTATCCTCGATGAGCCCACCAGCGGACTTGATCCCAACCAGCTCGTCGAAATTCGAAACTTGATTGTGCAGGTAGGGAAAACAAAAACCGTCATGCTTTCGACGCACATCATGCAAGAAGTGGAAGCCATGTGCGATAAGGCATTCATTATCGATCGAGGGAAGATCGTTGCCGATAATTTGGACGTGAAAGAACTAGCGAAAGGGAATTTGAAGTTGGAGGAGATCTTTAAGAAAGTGACGAGTCGAGATTGAAGAATGGAGAATAGAGAATGAATGGGCTCCTTTATACTTTATCCCTTATCCCTTCATACTAATCGGAATCTCACACACCGGTATCGGCCGCATCTTATGCTGATTCGCTGTATTCATTCTTTTGTAAATAGCAAGCACTTGATGTTGTCGTTCGCTCAATAAAATCGTTGATTCATGTTCAGACTCTACAAACCGCATCGCCCATTCGAGCTCGGGATAACTGGCTCCAATCTGATCTTCATCTGAACGATCGTCACCCCATAATCCATCGGTAGGAGCAGCCAATTGTATTGACTGAGCTACTCCCAAGTGTGAAGCCAACTCATACACCTCTGTTTTCATCAGGTCGGCTATTGGAGAAACATCCACACCGCCATCGCCATATTTCGTGTAAAAACCTACACCGAAGTCTTCCACTTTATTTCCGGTTCCTGCTACGAGCAATCCATGAATACCCGCATGGTAATACAGCGTGGTCATTCTCAATCGAGCGCGTGTATTGGCCATAGCCAAATGCTGCGTGTGCTCGCTATCCGATTCTCCTTTCATCGATTGCATGAATAGATCGTAAGCAGGAGTAAGATCAACACGCTCGTCAAACACATTCGGGAATTGATGCTTCAACCATGCGATGTGTTCCTGAGCCCGTGACACCTGACTAAGCGCCTGGTGAATGGGCATTTCTAACAAAAGTGTTTTCCTACCTGTCAATGCACACAGCGTTGAAGTTAGGGCAGAGTCAATGCCTCCACTTACGCCCACAACGAAGCCATTCGTTTTACTTTTTTCAGTATAACTCGCGAGCCAGCTCACGATATGTTCAATTACTGCCTGATGATTCATATCAAAAAAAGAAAGTCCTGCCAAAGATGGCAGGACTTTACACTAGTCACTCTGATTTTTTTCTAGAACAATATGCCCACTTGCAATGAAAGGGCATTGCTGATGGCTTTCATGTCGAAATTCTTTGTAGACTTATCGGCATTAATACCCGGCTCACCATTAATCAATTCAACACCTTCACCGCGCAGCACATTGCTGAATGCGTTATTGAAGACAACACCCGCAACCACGCTAGCATTACCGCTCAAGCTATACTCCGCGCCACCGCCTATAATCAATGATGTTCTAAACAAACGAATATCATCATTAATATCTTCATCTTCTTTGGCCTCATTGCCTACATAATCAATTACCTGGTCACCGGCTTCAACCCAATCTCCTGCCTTGTAAATCTTTTTGTGATCGATTTCTTCATCTGCTCTGGCCCTAATGTTAAATCCAAGACCCACACCCACTTGAACCCAATAAGTGAAATAACCGATTTCATTGGTTCGCAAACGCAAGGTCAATGGCACCTCTAAATATTTCAATGTATACGTCCGATTTATTTCCGCAACAGACTTATACTCATTCGTTGTGTTGGTTTTATCAATTGCCTCTTCTACCCTATGAAAATTTAAAGTTCCACCCGTATTAAAAATATTCAATCCGGTTGCAATTGCGTAGTTCTCGGTAAACATCTTATCTATCGAAATACCATATCCGAAGTTCAGTTTACTTCCTTCTGAAGTTATGTTGTTATTATCGGGTTTCAACCATGAGATATTGGGATCGACATGAAGCGCTATTTTCCACGCTTTGGTTTGTGCTGAGGCCATGGTAGTGCATATGACAGCGCTTATAAGTAGAATAATTTTTTTCATAGTTATCAATTAACTGGTTTAAATTGCTCTCATGAGCTGTCCAAAACTATTCAAAATAATTCATTCCTCTATATCATTCCTGTTTTTGTTTTCCATATGTCTTTGTGGATGCTTCGACCCCAAGCCGCTAGAAAAGGTTGAACTTTCGGAAGAGGCATTAATGCTCAAAGCAAATCTGAGGTCATTTGATATAGACCTTTTCAATTGCGGAGCGAGTGTCGACCGCAATTGTATCGACAATCTAAAAAAAACCTACGGCAATTTCTTCTGCAGCTTCATTGAAGACGATTTACGTCTTGCCGCCTGCAACAGCGACAGTGTGGCCGACCTCCTTCAGTTGTTTATACACGACGCACAGATTGAAGAGACACACAACGCAGTAATGGAGCTCTATACCGCGGAGAAGCGCAACAAGCTGCAAGAATCATTCACAGAAGTGGTGCAGCGCTGGAATCATTTCTTTCCAACGAAACCCGTCCCCGAAATTATTTTTTACTGCTCGGCATGGAATCGCAGCATCGCCACAACGGACAGTGTCATTGGCATTTCGCTAGACTGCTACCTGGGGTCCGACCACAGCATCACCCAAAAACTTTCTACCGATTTCTTTCCCGCTTACATGAAAGAAAATATGGATGAGCGCTATATCATAGCCGATGCGGTGAAAGGATTTTCTGCATGGAATGCACGCCACTACTACCAATCGAAAGACTTGCTTTCCGAACTTGTATTCTACGGCAAAGTCATGTACGTGGCTGAAGCATTGGCTCCAAGTATTTCAGACTCTACGTTGATGAACTGGAGCACTCAACAATGGGAATGGGCTGTTGCCGGAGAAGAGCAAGTATGGAAAACGCTTGCCAATGAAAAAACCATGTACCACTCACGGCCATTCGAAATCAATAAGTGGTTTGCAGACGGT
>JAIYBR010000156.1 GCA_027488435.1 Flavobacteriales bacterium | reverse complement strand
TGGTGGATATTGAGCGTAGCATTGTTGGCACCTGTGTAAATGACTTGTGCAGGCTGTGCCACTCCATCGAGTATCGCCGTAAAAGTGAGGTTTTCTCCCGAATCGAAGCCGGTTCCACCACAAGCCGGAAATCGATTACCGTAATAAAACGACAATTGCCGGTTGTAGTTCGAATAAGGGCTCAAGTCAACCTCAGAAAACGAAATAACATTGTTGATGCTCTGACCATTTCC
This sequence comes from Flavobacteriales bacterium, assembly GCA_027488435.1. Taxonomy (GTDB): domain Bacteria; phylum Bacteroidota; class Bacteroidia; order Flavobacteriales_D; family Sanyastnellaceae; genus JAIBBG01. The sequence continues at coordinate 3,883 of JAIYBR010000156.1, read as the reverse complement.
GGAACCACCGGTCATGCAACTACCCCCACCCGACAATCCACCTGAAACTATCGACCTTGAACCGCTCGAGTAATTGAGTGACGACTGTGCTTCAGCTACACCAACCGCTGAAGCACTGGTGGCCGTGTATGTCCAGGTATTACCTGGCTCAGCTCCCTGAAATGCAATAACCGTCTGGCCTAGCAATGAAGCGCAGCAAGCCACAACCAGCAAGCACAACCAAACAACCCGCATTGAGTACATCCTAGCCGCAAAGGTAGGACAATAAGATTGTGGGAGGGAGATGGAGCAAACTTTCAACCTTTACTCTTCCATTATTCGAACCCCGCTTGGACCTCAACAACTGCAACCTGCACCCATCATCCGCTTCACTCCACCACCACATAACTCGCCTCCGAGCGAGAATATGCCGCGAAGACGCCTATGGCTCCACCTTGTATGTTGGAGATTGGATTGTCCGGTGCGGCTGAGAAAGGACTACCGGCATCGGCTGATGCGGCAGATTCAAATGTGTCGAAGAATTTGTACACATCAGCATCCATAGTTTGCAAAGCCACATTCGCAGTATCGCCCAACTCGTATTCACGATTAAAAACGGGAATCTCAATATAATTTCCATTCGTCAACTCATCATCAAACACTTGAATTTCATCCAACTTATCACCGCTATCACTAGCACCCTCGAATACAGCTCTATAATAATTGCGAGCAATAGGATCCTGGAAATTCAGAAACGCTCTAAACTTTGGAGGTCCCTGTGGCGGAGGTCCAAAGAAATTCAAAACCGGTTTAAATGTGAGAGAATCGATTGAAACAGATTCCGGCATATAGGCCGCTGCAGTGAAAATCTCATCATCGACGCGCACCTTGAGTGAATATGTTGCATTCGTCGATGGGGTTATGCCCATCACTTTGTAATAGCCTTCTGAAACATGCTCGAGCACACGCACCGTGCCATCGGGAAGCGTTAATTCCACTTCTGCATCTGTAATTGCTTCAGGTCCGGAAGTATCGAAGTAACTTGTGGTTCGTGACACCCTGACAACTGCGCTATCTACCCCCTGCACAACACTTCCTTCGATCACATATTTGCGGTCCGCATCACGCAATTCAATATCAATAACGTCTTGGCAAGAGCAAAGAGCCATCGCAACGAGACTGATCATAAATATGCTAGATAGATTCTTCATTCGATTAGAATTTGAAGTTGTATGTGACCGATGGAACTATGCGAAACAAGGTTGTCCGCACGGCCTCTGTTTTCGCCGGATTATCTGCGTTTTGCTGAAAAGAAATAGCGTAGGCATTCTTTCTCGCATAAGCATTATAAACTGAGAAATTCCAGGAAGATTCAAAGCGCTTCTTCTTCTTCGCATCAATGGTAACGCCTATATCAAGTCGATGATAATCGGGCATACGATATCCGTTGCGTTCGCTGAAAAGTGGCACGCTAATACCTTCAATTTCGTATTTCCCTGAAGGAAACGTTACAGCAGCTCCTGTATAATAAATCCAGTTTCCAGATAGTTTAACGCGCTCGCTCAGTGCATACGAAGCAACAATTGCAATATCATGAATGCGATCCTGTTTGGAGGGAAACTCAGCACCCTCGTTGATGTAGTCGAACTTGCGCAATGATCGCGACCATGTATAACTCACCCAACCTGTAAGTTTTCCGGTCTGTCGACGCACCAACAACTCCACGCCATATGCGCGACCACTTCCGTATACCAACTCGCCCTCCGCTTGATCATTGAAAAACAAGTCGGCTCCGTTTCGATAATCAATGGCATTACGCATCATTTTATAATACGTCTCCACACTCAACTCATAGGTATTCTCTTTGAAGTTTCGGAAATAACCAACCGAAACCTGGTCGCTCGTTTGAGGCTTGATGTTATTGCTGCTCGGCACCCATATGTCGGTAGGTTGAGAAGACGTTGAGTTGGATAACAAATGCAGGTATTGGTAAGATCGGTTATAAGACGCCTTCACCGAGCTGTTGTTCTCTAGCTCATAACGCAAAGACAGCCGTGGCTCCAGTCCACCATAGGTCTTAATGGTTTCCCACTTACCATATTCTTGACTGGTCAAGGTATTGCCATTCTCGTCAAACGTATAGGCAGTTCCCTCGCCCATATAATCAAAGAAGGAATAGCGCAAGCCATATTGCAGGCCGATGCGCTCGTTGATACTCATATCGTCTTGCAGGTATAAGGCAGACTCCAGCGCATACTTATTATACAATTTCAAATCGCTGAATGACTCGATATCACTCGTAATTTCTCCCGGCACAAACGTGTGGTGTATGGCATTAAAACCAAACTTAATTTTATGGTTGGGGTTTGGGAAGAACGAAAAGTCCTGCTTGATGTTGATGTCCTGTATCGACGACGAAAATGTGATTGCACTGCCACTCGGGCTGAACGAAAAGCGATAGCTATAATCACTGTAAATAAGTGAGGTATTCGAAAACAAACGGTCATTGAAAACGTGATTGAAGCGAAGTGTGCCCGTTTTGTTTCCCCAGTCAAAACCGAATATATCGCCCAAACCGAAGTTGTCACGACCGAAATACCCGGAGAGATAGATGCGATTTTTATCGTTGATGCGGTAGTTAGCCTTTAGGTTCAGGTCGTAGAAATACAAACTCGACTGATTAGTGACCGAGTCAGAGGAAAGTTTCAAAAACAGGTCAGCGTAGGTGCGTCTGCCTGAAATCATAAACGACCCTCGGTCCTTCACAATGGGAGCTTCGAGGGTTAGTCGCGAAGCGATGAGTCCTATCCCCCCTTCGGCACCGAACTTTTTTGCATTACCGTCCTTCATTTTGATATCCATCACCGACGAGGATCTTCCGCCGTATTCGGCGGGCATGCCCCCTTTGAAGAGACTTACATCTTTGAGAGCATCGGAGTTGAACACCGAGAAGAAACCAAGCAAGTGCGACGCATTGTATACCGGGGCTTCATCCAGCAAGATCAGATTCTGATCGGCACTTCCCCCTCGCACAAAAAATCCGGCATTACCCTCACCGGCGCTTTTCACGCCCGGGGTCATCTGGAAAACCTTGATGATGTCGCGCTCACCAAACAACACCGGCACCGACTCCACGGCTTTAGGGTCGATTTTCATCACACCCATTTCGTTGTTGCGCACATTGTCGTTGGCGCGTGAGTCGGTGATTTGGACTTCCGTGAGCTGACTTTCTGCAGAAGCCAATTCAATTTTCAGCGAAAGGTTGCCCGTCAGGTTCACTCGTTCCGCACGCATAGTATAACCCAGCGACTGAAACTGGAGCGTATACACGCCGGCAGGAAGTGTAATAGAATAGAAGCCATAGCTATTTGTAGCGGTTCCCTTTCCCGGCATTTCGGCAATTCCTACCAGCGCACCGATGAGGTCCTCTCCATTACTCGCGTCCTTTACCGTACCACTCACTGTGAAATTTTGGGCGAAAGAATAGTGCGAGCACAGCACCGCCATAAGGATAAAACATAGGCGTCTTGCCCGGAATGGGATGGGTGGATTCATATTTATGAGACAATCGGTTTTGCGCAAGCAAACCAGCAGACGCATCAGGAGCGCAAAAGTAACAATACGGAGAGGTGATTTTTTAGATTAGAGGGTCTCAGGGTTGCAAGAGCCCTTTGACATGAAGACTGTTCACCCAACTATGCGTTTGGCCCGCACCCAAACTCTTCAATTTTGAGTAGGACAAAACCCAATATTCCAATCAAGGTCTACCAACTCTGCACATTTGTTACGCAGAAAGAATCACCCACTTCCCCACCGTCCCAGTCATCGTAGTCGAAGCACCATGTCTTTTTGTTGCCAGAACAATCGTTTCTTATTTCGAGCGAGTAACATGTAGAACCATCAG
>JAIYBR010000288.1 GCA_027488435.1 Flavobacteriales bacterium | reverse complement strand
GGAGCTCTCGATGAAAAAACAGTGCAAGAATGGCGCAATGCAATCCCCTTGAAGCGCGGAGGGACACCTGATGATGTAGCCAACGCAACATTATTCCTTGCTTCCGATATGAGCGCCTACATCACCGGACAAACGCTTCACGTATGCGGTGGCATGTTGATGTAATCCTTTCTCCATTTATCACCGTATGTCGATTATCACACAAGCGCCCGCGTGGCTCATGATGCTCTGCCTCTTGGCAGGAATCGTCTATGCAGGGGCTTTGTATTTCCGTGATCGATTCAATCGCACATACGGAACACCGCTAGCTACTGCGCTCGGTGTGCTGCGCTTTGTATGCGTTACACTGATTAGTTTGTTTCTGCTGAAACCACTCATAAAAACAATTGATCGTACGGTAGAAAAACCAATTGTTGTTATCGCACAAGACAATTCGCAATCACTTGTTGTAGGTGCCGATTCAAATTATTACAACAATGAATACAAAAATCAACTGGCAGAATTAGCAGCTTCTTTTGGTGAAGATTATGATGTGCGAACGTTCAAATTCGGAGAACGTGTTCAAGAGGGAATTGATTCCTTAAGCTACGATGAACAATTCACCGACTATTCCGATTTTCTGGAGGAAATCTATACGCGTTTCAGTGGAAGAAATCTCGGAGCCATCATCATGGCGAGCGATGGTTTGTACAACAAAGGCAGCAATCCGGTTCACTCGTATAAGAAACTAAATGTACCTGTTTATACCATTGCGCTTGGCGATACGACTATTCACAAAGACGCCTTAATTACCAACGTTGCCGCGAATCGTCTGGCTTATTTGGGCAATCGTTTCCCGATGGAAATTATTGTGGAAGGACGGAAAGCTAAGGGCGAAATTGTTACGCTCACCGTGAGTCGAAAAGGGAACACCTTGTATTCGCAAACCATTCCATATACAGAAGAACGAAGCTTTCATAAAATACCTTTGACTCTCGATGCAAGTGAAGTTGGATTGCAGCGCTATACGATTTCTATTTCTCGATTGCAAGATGAGATAACCTACGCGAACAATAGCAAGGACATCTTTATTGATGTACTCGATAGCAGACAAAAAGTACTGATGCTCGCGCATGCTCCTCACCCCGATTTGCAAGCCATTCGCTCTGCGATTTCAGAGAATGAAAGCTATCAAGTCGATGTTCAGTTAGCGAAAGAATTCAATGGCAATCTTCAAGACTACAGCATGATTGTTTGGCATCAATTGCCTTCATTAGGTGGCATTGGTTCAAGTCTAATCACCACGGCAATGGAGAAAAAAATTCCTGGACTTTTCGTTTGGGGAGCAGCAACAGACTTTAATGCATTTAACGCGCTAAGCCTGGGCGTTTCGCTTGGAAATTATCGGAGCAATGCCACCGACATTCAAGCCAGCATGCAAGAATCGTTTACTACATTCAATTGGGAAACATCCTTTCCCTCGATCGTGCGCATACTACCGCCTTTGCAAGTTCCGTTTGGCGATTTGTCGTTCAGTCCGGGAATTCAAACAGCAGTTGTACAACAGGTCGGAACTATCAAAACATCCAAGCCGCTCATTGCTTTCAATGAAATTCGTGAAAGTAAATTCGGTTTCATTCTCGGGGAAGGCCTCTGGCGCTGGCGCAGCTCATGCTTTCAACAAAGTGAGTCGCATGATAGCTTCAACGAATTGGTAACGAAAAGCATTCAGTATCTCGCGGCAAAAGATGACAAGAGTTTGTTTCGTGTCAATGGTAAAAATGACTTCAACGAAAATGAAGATATCGTGTTTGACGCCGAGTTATACAACGCGAGTTACGAAGCTGTTGCAGGCAGAGAAATTTCCATGAAAATCAAAAATGACGAAGGCAACGATTTCAGCTACCTGTTTTCAGCAAATGGTGAGCTGTATCGATTAAACGCAGGTCGTTTGCCTGTTGGAAATTACACCTACGAAGCAAAGGCAAGCAGCGAAGGAAATGTGTTGAGTGAACGCGGTGAATTCAGCGTGAGTCCATTGCAACTGGAAATCATCAATACAATAGCCGATCATCGACTTTTGAATCAATTTGCACGTGAGAATAATGGAGTGATGGTTAGTCCCTCCGAAATGAAAAAACTGACGGAAGAAATTCTTGCGAAAAAAGAAATTGTGTCTGTTTCATACGAAAACAAACAACTCGATGAGCTCATCAATGTGCGCTGGCTCTGTGCTCTCATCATCATTCTTCTTTCTACCGAGTGGTTGTTGCGCAAACGCGCAGGAACGTATTGATTCAACCATGAAGACAAAGCACAGTTTACGAGTAGGCGGCGTGCCTGAGCATTTTAACCTTCCCTGGCAGTTAGCGGCAGAGCGTGATGTTTTTTCCAATTACGGCATTGATCTTTCATGGACGATGTATGCGGGTGGCACTGGAGCAATGACTCAGGCTATCAGCAATGGCTCGCTCGACATTGCGGTCTTGCTTACCGAAGGATTTATCGCAGCTGCGTCGGATGGACTCGAAGCAAGTATTGCAAAAGTGTATATCGACACACCATTGGTTTGGGGCATTTACAGCGGCGCACAATCATCGATTCAGGAAGTTGATACATTTCGCAACAAACGCATTGCAATTTCTCGTTTTGGATCAGGTTCTCATCTCATGTCGATGATTCATGCATCTGAACGACATGAGCAAATCGAAGAAAACCAGTTCGAAATAGTAAACAGCTTGCATGGCGGAGTAAACGCGCTCGTTCAATCGCACGCTGATTTGTTCTACTGGGAAAAATTTATGACACGTCCGCATGTTCAAAGTGGAGATGTAAAATCGGTGGGCGAATTCAGTGCGCCCTGGAGCAGTTTTCTGATTATCGTGGGCAATAAAGTCATGCGCGAAAAACAAGAAGCCGTGAAGCGATTATTGGAAATCATGAATGTCGAGTGCATTACATTTAAGCAAGATGTTCACAGCGCAATACATCTCAGCAAACGTTTCGATATGACGCTGCCCGAGGCAAGACAATGGCTTCAGCATACACAGTGGAATTACAACTTTGAAGTATCAAGTGTAAGCCTTGAAAATGCTAAATCGGCGCTTGTCTCCGTGAACAAATGTCTCCCAACTCTCGAACTCCGCAAGCTGTGTGCTCCGTGGGTACTAATTTAACCGCATGAAAAAACTCTGGTCAAAAAGATGGTTCAAGGTGCTGAGTATTCTTATCGCTTTGCTCATCATATTCATTCTTTCACTGAACTCTATTTTTCGAGGCGTGGGAAAATGGCTGAATGCAACAGATGCACCTGAACAAACAGCAATGTGTTTCGTGTTGGGCGGAAACAGTTACGAACGTGGTTTAGCAGCATCCGATTTATACAAGAAATTCCCACAACAAAAATTCACGACAACGGGTGGCAACTATCCGTATCAAATTCTGTGTTTAGACACCACGATGCTCGAGTGCGAGTTGACTCACCACTTCATGATTAGTCAAGGGGTTCCTGAAGCACAAATCGACACTTTGTCATCGGCTCACAGCACCATGGACGAGTCGAATGAGATACTTGCCTGGTGCATGACAAATAACGCTAAATACATCACCGTCATTTCAAGTGCGTTTCACATGCGACGGGTTCGAATGGTCTTTGAAGACAAATTCGAAGAAGCCGGTATAAAAATCAATTTTCATGGAGCTGCTCCCATCGAATACAACGAGCTCAACTGGTGGCAAAATGAAGAAGGACTTATTATGACCAACAACGAATTGGTCAAGATTTTATATTACGCCATCAAGTATTAATCGGCCCCTCTGATTCGACAGATAATTTATGCCCGATATTTTTTATCGTTCACTCTCGTGCGTAAATTTGTAGATAACTAAATTATTTATCCATTACCCATGCAGATGAACGAAGAAAGCAAAGACAATCGGAATACGATTGATCTCGTGCATCGGTTTGAGAAGATGATATCACTCAATGATTCATATTATTTCGATATGGATCAATTGGAAGAAATAGTTGATTATTACTGCGAGACAAGTCAATTTCAATCTGCGCTGCGAGCCATCGAATACGGGTATAGTTTGTTTCCGGAAAACATGACACTGATGCTTAGAGAATCCCAGATTCTCACCGGAATGGGGCATCTTACTCAAGCGCTCAAGCAACTTAAGCGACTTGAAAAAATGGAAGCTAATGAAGAAGTACTTCTCACCCTTGCTTCCATTTACAGCCAACAGCGTGAGCATGCCAAATCCATTAAGCTATTGCAGAAAGCACTATCGCTTGGCTCGAGTGAGTTTACAGACGACATCTATTTGGAAATAGCGCTGGAATACGAAAACATGCAGCGCTTCGATAAAGCACAGGAAACCTTGCAAGAGGCCATTCAACGCAGCCCTCAGAATGAAGTGCTACTCTATGAGCTAGCATACGTATTCGACATGAACGAGAAAAGTGCTGAAGCTATCGAGTTTTATCAACGATTTTTGGAGTCGTTTCCGTTTTCCTTTCCAGGATGGTACAACCTGGCCAATGCCTATCAAAAAATTAATCAGTTTGAAGAAGCGCTTGAGTGTTACGATTATTCACTCGCTATTCAAGAAGATTTCACACCTGCATATTACAACAAAGCCCACACATTATTTAAGCTCGAGCGCTACCAAGATGCGGTACAGGTTTTCGAAGAAACCTACGCATACGAGCCACCCCAAGCACCTGTATATTGCCATATTGGAGAGTGTTTTGAAAAACTAAATCAGTTCGATAAAGCACTTTTCTACTATCGCAAGAGTATTCAGGTTGATGAATTTTATGCAGACTCCTATTTGGGAATCAGTATTACGATGGACTTAATGAACAAGACGATCGATGCTATTCCATTTATCGAACGCGCCATCGAAATAGAGCCTGAAAATCCGGATTACTTTCTGTTTCAAATTGAATTTTTAAAAAAGCTGAATCGAATTGATGAAGCAGAATCGATTGCTGAATCAGTTATTGCGCGCTTTCAGGAAAATGAAGATCTGTGGCTCGACTATTCCGACATCTTTTTTCATCGCGGTGAATATGACCGCGCATTAAGCATCATCCAAACCGGATGGCAACACTGCCCTCAAAGCAATGATCTTGGGTTCAGACAAGTTGTTTATCTCTTATCGGCAGGCAAAAACACTGATGCAGAAGAGCTCATGTTTAGAATGGCAATGCGTCACCCGCAAGGTCTAAACGATTTGGAAGAATACTTTCCAGACATAAGGCAAAATCTTCTGTATCTGGAATTGCGTAATCAATTATTGCCTGAGTAGGCTACTTCCCAGCTTCTTGTATTAACCCCCGCATCTAGCAAAACTTTGCATATTTGCATGATTGTAAAAAACGCATGAATTTTCAGCTCAATAACATACCCGAGAGAACAACCAAAGATCGAAACCATGGTCTGACCATGGTTATGGACAAAGGACTTAGCATTCGTCAGGCCGAAGACCTTATCGACAGCGCCAGCAACCAGGTCGACATCGTGAAGCTCGGATTCGGAACATCTGCATTTGCCGGCAACGTCAAAGAGAAAGTTAAGCTCTACCAGAAAGCCAACATTCGGGTTTACTTAGGAGGTACTTTGTTTGAAGCCTTTTTCGTAAGAGGTCAGATGGATGATTACAAAAGGTATATCGATCAACTCGGACTCGATACGGTGGAGATTTCGGACGGAAGCATAAGCATAGCGCACGGTAAGAAATGTGAAATCATTCAATCCTTTGCCAAGACCTATAAAGTGTTATCAGAGGTTGGTTCGAAAGAAGAAGGCATACTCATTTCGCCTGCGCGTTGGATTAAAATGATGCAAAATGAACTCGCTGCGGGTTCGTGGAAAGTTATTGCAGAAGCGAGAGAAAGTGGAACTGTCGGAATCTATCGTCCCAACGGACAAGCTCACGTTCTACTCATCAACAAGATTATCAAAAACGTGAAGCCGGAAGATATTCTATGGGAAGCCCCGAAAAAACCTCAACAGGTTTATTTCATCAAACAGTTTGGAGCCAACGTTAATTTGGGCAATATCGCAGAGAATGAAGTCATTCCGCTGGAATGTCTTCGACTCGGCCTTCGCGGCGATACATTCTTTGACTTCCTTCCAGAAACGACTGTAAAAAAATACAAATCATAAGTATGAAATCTATCTCACCACACGAGTTTGCAGAATGGAAAAAAAGTGGGAAGGAGCATCAACTCATCGACATTCGCGAGCTGTATGAAGTTGAAACATGCTCCATTGGCGGTGAACATATCCCAATGGGTGAAATTGTAGAGCGCCTAAATGAGATAAAAAGAGATATTCCGGTTGTTATCCATTGTAAATCGGGGCGTCGTTCAGAAGCAGTAGTAGCACACCTTGGCACATTGGGCATCGATAATGTAATTTCACTCAGTCAAGGAATTTTGGGATGGGCCGATGCCATTGACCCTTCCCTGGAACGCTATTGATTTTTCAATTTGGGATTTTCCTTGTGGCGATTCTCATCCCGCACCGTCTTCTTTTTCAAATTCTGGATTAGTGCCTCTTCCAGATTCACACCGGTTTGGTTGGCCAGGCATATAAGTACAAACAACACGTCGGCAAGTTCGTCTGATAATGACTTTTCTGCATCAGAAGGTTTTTCACTTTGCTCACCGTAGCGCCTAGCAATAATTCGGGCAACCTCCCCTACTTCTTCGGTCAACATAGCCATATTGGTTAATTCATTGAAGTAACGCACACCAACCGATTTAATCCAATCGTCTATCATTTGCTGAGCATCCTGTATGGTAACTCGCTCCCTTATCTCGTTCATTCTACTCGTGTATTTAGAGTG
>JAIYBR010000052.1 GCA_027488435.1 Flavobacteriales bacterium | reverse complement strand
CCGAATAAATAGTATAGAAATGCCTCTTGTGATTTTAGAGTGTCGAACTTTTCGAATGCCACAATTAATGTGTCATGCATGATGTCTTTAAAATGGAACTCACCGAAAGCACGTGTTTTGCAATACCGCTCGAACCGATCATGAACCGGAGCGTATAGTTGCATAAAACGTTCTTGTTTTGTTAATTCCATTAATGGATTTTGTGAGTAAGTGTGCCAACTCCCCAAAAAGTTACAAGAGGGCACAACCTTTTTTAATGGAATCTTTCCGGTGAAATTCAAGTTGATTAATGCTCAAAAATAGAATAGCATTGCTACTGCTGTTTTCTGAAATGGCTTAGTGGGGCGTTATCGCAATAGCAGTATTCGGCCCCTTTGGGGGCTAGTGGTGTATAAGATGCCCAACTGTCCGTTGTAAGCGCGATAAATGATTCGGTTTCCGATTTCCCTTATTCAGGAAGGCGATTTCCCCATTCTCCATTCCCCATTATCCATTCTCCATTCTCCATTCTCCATTCCCTAATCCCTCACAAGCGTCACATATCCCGCTCTGCTTTCTCCCTGCTGTCCGTCGCGGGGTTGCAACACCCAGTAATAGGTTGCCGAAGGTGAGTCTTCGCCACTCCAACCTTGCGACAGATTTTCGGTGGTGAAAACCTCGACACCCCAGCGATTGAAAATCATGAGGGTCCACTTACCCGGAAATGCTTGGAAGGGAACAAACCGATCGTTGTCGCCGTCGCCGTTGGGTGTGAAGATGTTGGGCAGGGTGACGGTGCCATCGCTGTCAATAAAAATAAAGGAGGTCATTGTGTCGATACAGCTGCTGGCGTTTTCCACGGTCAATGATATCGTGTAGTAACCCGGAATAGGAGGGAAGTTGACCACAGGATTTTCCTCTGCAGATGCTTCGGGTATGCCATCTTCAAAACTCCATGTGTAGATTAGTGGAGCTGAAGTGCTCGTTGAAGTAAACGTGATCTCGGTGTCATCAATCGTAGTCGGTTGCGGACTGGCTGTGAAGCTCGCAGCGGGTGAATCGTTTACGGTTATCGTCACTTCGTCACTATAGCTGCATCCATATGAGTCGGTAATATTCACGCTGTACGTGCCGCTTTCATCTATTATATACTCTTCGCCCGTGCTTCCGTCTTGCCAACTGATGGATTCAAAACCCGGTGCCGAAAGAACAAGGGTTTCGCCTTGGCATATAGTCGCATCAGCGCCGAGGTCCAAGGTGTTGTCGTTGCGGATAACAATGGTAGTATTGTCAGAGCAGATGTTTTCCGAGACATTTTGCGGTATCGCATAGGTCAAGGTCGTTACAAACGAAAATTCTTCCTGACAAAGCACTTCCTCCAGCACAGCGCCTGAATTGGTGTCGATATGATAAAGGTTGCCATTGGCACTTACTCCCCACAATTCATTCGCCGTGTAATCGTAGGCAAGGCCGCGCAAATCAGCCTGCGTGTTGCCAACCGTGACCACCGCTGCTGTGGTGGCATTGATCTCTAACAATTCACCATTGGCCGTTGTCGCCCAGAGCACATTAACTGATGGATCGTAGGCCAATCCGTTGATACCATCACCTCCGGCATAAAAATAATAATCGAGTGCAAGTTGGTCTAAATCACCAATGTTGCTTAGTTCTCCCGTATTCACATCGATTGAGTAGAGGGTTTGTATAATCGGTTCGCCAGTATTCATTTCGGGAATCCCGATGGCATAAAAACGATCGTTCACGTTGTCGTAATCGCCTGCGTAGAATTGGTTGTTGGGGTAGGAGAAAATCGGTGTTACAACACCGGTTTCGACATTCACCGACGAAAGCGAAGGTGTAGTCACAATGTTGGAAAGGCCATATAACGTGTTCGCTGCGGTACTGAAACCCATGGCTGTCCAGTCGTTACCAGTGTTGCTTTGAATGGTTTCTATGCTTCCATCTGCGGTGCTGATGTAAAATATCAAATCCTCTCCGCTATGATCGTAGGCAAGGAAATTCCCACCTTCTGTATCGACTTCTTCAATGAATACCTGAAGCGTGAGATTAGCTGTTCCCGCCGCAATTTCTTGCGCTGATGGAATGTACAAGGGTTGCGCCACGGTGTCGGAAGGGATGAAGGTGCCACCTCCCAACCATTGCAGGCCGACGTAAGAATCGAACAGACTGAGGTCTGCTACTAGTTGAACCGTATCGCCGGCACACACTTCTAGTGTATCAGGTAGGCTGAGCAAATCGCATGCAGATTCATCCACAATGCATGGCAGCACCGTAATCTGGTCGGACGATAGACAGTTACCGAGTCCGACTCCAGAGGAGCATGGTCCGTCAACACAAGCGACATAGGTGCCTGGTTGTGTCACCGTGAAGTAACGCGTGCTGTTGTCGGGCCAGGTGCTTTCCGGACCGCTGTAGCAATCGCCGCCCCATTCCCAGTATTCTCCTACACCGGCATCGAGAATGATGGAGTCTCCTTCGCAGAGATACACGGTGTCGGGACCAAACTCAATGAAGTCGACATACGGGTTATAAAAAATCCAGGATGGGAAATTGGGAAGCGAAAAGAATAGCTCACCCTCGCCGCCGCTGTAACTGAACACTTCCGATGTCACTGCCGGCGAGTCACTGTTTGCGCAATTGATTGCCCCAATGCTTGTTTGAAAACTACTATTTAGCCATGTGAAATAGATGTTCATGTCAGGAGCCATTTGCATGTAGAAGGGCATGATGTCATTGGCGATGACTTCCTGTGTCGAAGCAACGCTTGCTCCTTGTTCAATGGCACTTGCCAAATTATAGCGCACCAATTGCTGCGTGCCGGTTCCAAAATCTGAGGAGGTGGCGTAGAGGTATTGGGAGTTGTGTGAAAATTCGACTGCCTCGGATCCAGCTGCGGGCAACTGTTCCGGATTAGATAAAACGCCTGTCGTTAAATCGAAATCCAACAACAGACCGCTCGAGGTGACGACTTTGCTATAAACAGCGTAAAAAAGCGGTTCCGGATTACCGGTAATGGGCGAGGCTTTGATGATGCCCGCCTGGGGCGTATCGGTTTCAAATACAGACGAGAGGGCTACACCTTCAGAAGTGACACTGTAAACGCCAATTCCGGTTGTGTCTTGATTAATCAATATCCAATAGTCAGTTCCATTAGCGTGTCGAATGGCGCACAGACCTTCATAAGAATAGTCATGCACGGGAACATCCGCTTCTACCACATCTCCCAGTCCATTGTTTAAGGTCATATCTACTTTGAAGTAGCGAAATCCTCTGCCATTGGGCTGCAAAGCCAATATCTCGGGTGTCGCGTCAACATAATGCTCTACTTCATCAACGGTAAATAGGTAGTACATATTCGGTTCGCCGGGAGCGGGTATGATGACAGACGATTGGGCTGCGCTGAAGCCACCACCCTCGATGCCCTGCATATCATACATCACTTCATGGTTTCTGTTCCAGATGTGTCCGGGATCCTGACCGCTCGCGGGAATGCGACCTCCGCCGTTGGAGTAGAATAGGAGAGTACCCGCCGAATCACAATAGGCTGTGCAGCCCTCATTGGTGGCCATGGTACCGGTTATCTGAACGGCCTCGCCCGAGTTGAAGTCAAGGCCATAGCCAAAGCCGAAGTGCCAGACGTTGGCTTCTTTTTGAGATAAAAGGGTAATTGAAATAAGCACCAGGCTTACGGTAGTGGAAAGGAGCTTCATGAAAAAATGTGTTAGCGAATGATTGAAATGGTTCCCCTGTACTCGTATCGCTCTCCTGTTTTCAATGAATTCGTTGCAATGTAATAGGTGTAGACGCCATTGGGAATATAATATTCGCCGCCGCTTGCTCCACCGGTCCATGCCTGCGAGGGGTCTTTACTCGAAAACACGCGCTCTCCCCATCGATTGAAGATGTCGAACTGAAAATTGTTGACGTCGATGCCTGTGCCTTGCAACTGAAACACGTCGTTGATGCCGTCGCCGTTGGGCGTAAATGCCGAGGGTACAAACAGGTTGAATAGCTCATTCACGGTGATGACGCCGTTGATGAAATCGGAGCAGCCATTCGACGAGGTAACTGCCAATTGCACCGGATACGATCCTCCTACACCCAACGGAAGGCTGAACTCTGGGCTCTGGTCCATACTCGCAATTTCTTGCGCCGGTAAGGAAATCGTCCATTCCCAAGTTTCGATGTCACCCTCTGATAAGTCAATCAGCGTTACATCGGTGTTGTCGGCTTCGAGTATGAGTGGATCGGTTGAGTAATTGGCTTGGGGTTGCGGAAACACTTCGAGGTATTCAGCGAGCAAGGTGTCGTAGGTGCAACCAATGGCTGTTGAAACCTCCAACGCGATATCGACCACACCGGGTTGAATGGGGGAGAACGTAACGGACGATTGATTGGGGTATGGTGTGCCATCTATGGTCCATTGCTGCGAAGTAAACCTGCTCGGGTCTGTATCGTTGGTGAGTGTAAACTGAGCAGGCATGCACAGTGCGGTATCCGAAACACTCAATGCGATGGCGATGGGTGCGTCAACAGATACATCGAAACAATCGGAAAGCGTTTGTCCATTCACATTCGTGACCGTCACGCAGGCTTGTCCGTCTTCGGTTGCGGTTACGGTGCACGACGCATCGGTGCATACAGGCACTGCATTATACGTCCACTCGTAGGTAAAAGGACCTTGGCCGTTTTGGTTTTCCAGCAACTGCAGTGAAAGTGCGCCATTGTAGCACACAGCGGTGTCGTTGGGTATTTCAATTGTCCATGCGGGCGTCAATGGATTGACGCAACAATTCCCTCCATCTGAAATATCATATATCTCCGAGAACCAGCAATCGTATTGTGTGTAGTGAAAGAGTAGATCGTCGTCGAAGGCAGTGAGGAAGTAATACACGACTTCATCGGGGGTATTGCCACCGCCGGCCGGGTAAAGCGTATCGCACTGACCACCGACGCCCACCATAAGCCCGGGTCCTCCAAACTGTCCACCCCAGCCACCGGCTCCGTTGCCATGCAGCGGCTCATAGCCTACGGGTGGGGCGGTGAGTATTTGCGTTATCGAAGGGGCTACGCCTGAAATGGATGTGGTCGGAATACCCAGTCCGCAGTTGTTGTTTCCTTGCGCGGAGTTGAATCCGGCGTAAAGCACTTCAGCTACATTGCCGGCAAATGGCCCCGAGATAGTGACTTCCACCGGTTCGTAGGTGCATATACCAATTTTCAGGTTGGGGATGTCCTGGTCCACATTGATGTTGAGCGTGCCTCCGTCGTAATTGGAGAATATTACGACGTTACCCGTTCCGTTGCAGAGGGGGGAGACATCCGGATTGGTCGGTCCCTGATAGCCGGTGTTCAAAAACCACTCGTGCTTCATGCCTTCAGCGGGAAAGCCATCGATAGTGTTGCTAGAGGGAAATGCGCAAGTAGAGGTCGATGATGTACCGAAGGTGTCGGGCAACCAGGCTGCACCGGGGTCAACGGAACGTGTAGCGAAGGTGCCGGCAGTATCGCCCGAGCCCACGCGAATACCCACATGCACCGAAGTGCTCGGAACTGCTACCCCTTGGAACGGACCATAAATGAAGGAAATAGAACCGAAGCCAAAGCCTGTATAGGCGGTATTGATAATGCGGGCTTTAAATGAAAAGGACTCACCGACATATCCTGCGCGACGCACGTTTTTCCATTGAACATAGATACCCTGAAAGTCGATGGTGTAGCTCACTTTGGAAGTGGCGTCGATACCCTCAAGGTTGGTGGCAAATGGTGCAATAACCGGTGCGGAAATGCCTTGTGAAAGAGGGTCGTAGTTGGTGGTGGATGGAGCAGTGCTCAAGGTCATAAATCCGTTCGTACTGACAAACAGCGAAGTATGGGCTTCAACTCCCATGGTTACCGGCAGAGTGGTAATGGCGGCAGACACTTCATTATCGAATGCCCCTGAAAAGACCACTTGATCACCCGTAAGTTCCGTCCAAGTGTCGGTGGATTGGAAAATGTAATTGTAGTCGAGAACTTGAGCAGATAGTGACAGATTGCCAAGTAGAATCAGAAAACAGGTTACAACGTAAAACTTGCCGATGATTCGCATAGAGGTGTATTCTTTTCCATAAACAAGTGAAGGGCAGAAAAGGTTGCTTCGATATTATCCATTTTGAAACAGTCACTTGTATAATCGGTCTTGGTTTTCGAAAGGCATAATCGTTAAGTCAAATCCACAATGCTGTATGAACGACCATGCCTAGCTTCAGCAGCTCCTTGACGCGAATCGCTGCCTTGATGGGCAGCAGATAGGTTTGATGTTTGGTGTCGTACCATATGGCCGTGTCCCATTCACTGTTGCCAATTCTTGCTGTGGCCTTTAGTCTTCCCCAACCTTGCTCTTGCCATTTTGAGTTTTCTCTGATTTCTCGAGCCATCTCAACCGGTAGCGATATGAAATGCCATCCGCCGGGTGATGCATGCTGCCAAAGAATCGATTCGAATGTGTAGTGGATTTTTACAGTCATTTACAGCTTGTAATAAACTCGATGGATTCAACCTCGATGGAGAAGGGGCCTTCCTTTTTCTCCGTTGTTATGATGCCGAGTCTTACAATGTTCTTAAGGACTGCTGTAGTTAATTTCTTACCGGTTGGCTCCCCAATTTGATACTGCTTGAAATCCTTAAAAAAAATAGTTGCTTCTTCCCACGTATTACTGTCGGAGCTGCTGAAGGCTCCCTTATAATTCGGCATAGTCCAGTTTTTACTGTCTTCCAGCGTGAAGGCGAATTTTTGTCCTGTTGATTTATACCTGATTTTCACCCCATCATACCCTGATAAATCGAAGGTGTTGAAGTTCGTCTTTACGGATGAAAATCCTCCATAATTGTCTAACGATAGTGTACCGTTGAGCACCATTGAATTTTCCGTATACTGAAGTTTCGATTGTGTAACGCCACCCATGACGTTGTCGGATATCATGACCCAATCCCGCGTTCGTCCCTCAGCATTTCCAAAATTGATAACGAAATCTTTTTTCGATGGGATGAAGGAGAAGAATGCCATTGCAAACAGGATAACTATTTTCATTAGGAGTCAATTTCGTCTTTCAGAACAGTTCAATGCGTGTTATGTTCACGCATGACTTGAAGCGACGATGAGTGGTCATTTCTTGATTGCCGCAAGAGTCAGTTTAATCATGACCTTGAACGAAATGTCAGGATGTGCAACTTGATTGACAGTGCCAGCAATAAAGATGTTTTCCTTGGGATTGTAGAAAGCAAGCGCACCGGAAAGCCCCGAATGGCCTTTGGTTATTTTAGTGAGTCTCGTTATAGTGGCCCTGGTTATTGCGGGTTTAAATGCGTGATGGGAAATTGTTATATGCAGGCTATTTCCGGCTCCACCCGCACTTCGAAATTGACCGAGTTGGCAATGAAACAGTGCATGTGCGCGCTGGTATGCAGTTGCATGGCTTTTTCGATCATGTCGGGCGATGCAACCGTAACGCGAGGCTGCAGGATCACGAGTGTAAAACGTCCTCCGCTTGTGGTTTCTTCCATTACTCCGCGTGACATATCACTGTAATCGGTAACCACTACGCCTGCATCGGCGCACAGGTGTAAATACCAGAGCATGTGGCAAGCGGATAGTGAGGACACCAGCAGCTCTTCGGGATTGTACCGCGCAGCATCACCCCGAAAGGCTGGGTCGGATGAGCCTGCTATTGTTGGCTTTCCAGCTGCAGTAATCTCATGCGAGCGCTCATAGGCGCGGTATTCGGATGTGCCTGAACCCGTGTTGCCCGTCCATTGCACACGAGTAGAGTAGCGGTGGCGTTTGTGTATCGACGACATACTGTTAAGGATTTTTCGGCTGCTTTCACTCCATGCTATTTACAGGATCTTGTCTTTGTCTAATAAGTGGCTTCCCCTGCAAAGCTTGAATCAGCGTCATTAACGCCAACAGTCCGTAAATCACAGACAGTCCAATTGTCCATTTGGTGTTTTTCAAGACATGAAAAGAAAGCAAGGGCAGTATTTGCAGAGCATGCATACCAATGAAGTGTGCTACGCGTAAATCACCTACTGTTTTGCTCCAGCCGAGGATGAACCAATTCGAATTGTCATTCAATGCTCCAACACTGTGATTCATGCGCGAGCCCATAGCAAAGCCTTCGAACGAGAAAATCACAAAGACAATAATTCCCAAACGGATGGCCCACACATAGTAATTGGGTAATTCCGGAAAGGAATGCTTGAAAAAAAGCACACCCACATAAGCGGTGTATATAGTAACCAACGACGCCGCCAAGGCCATCAGTGAATACATCGCAGAGTAAAAGCTTGAGCTTATATTATAATGTGATAGCTGTCCTTTACTTGCTTGTATTGCAATGTAGACGATTTCAAAACCTAATAAAACGATGATGGTCCAGTTGAATAATTTGATGTTGAAATCGGGTAGATAGGAACAATACCACGCCATGGCCCAGGCAAAAGTGAAGGTCGAGAAGGCAAATTTGAATGGCTTGTACCATGCGTTTACCCCATAGACCTGTGTGGATGTGGTCTTGGCGAAAATCAAAAACAGTATTGCGATGAATAGGCAGACCCAACCGAAAATGAATAGGGTTTCATTTCGTGATTTGAGAGTTTGAATAAAGTCAATCATTCGATTTGAAGCAGCTTAATTCGCCTTCTCCTGCATGTTGCGTATCACCTTCACCAGCAATGCTCGCGGCATGAAACGCGTTGCGTTGGCGAGGATGTTATTCACGAGTCCATGAATTGCAACCGCCTTGCCGCTCATCATGGATCGATAGCCATACTCGGCGACTGTTCTGGATGATGGCAACTTTTTTCCCTTTACCATCTTGCTTTCTTCGAGTGCCGCCGCTGCCTGAAATCCGCTCTCTGTGGGGCCCGGACAAAGCGCAGTTACAGTTATACCCTTATCGCTCACTTCATTGTTGACTGCTTCCGAAAAACTCAACACATAGGCTTTGGTGGCAAAGTATACAGCCATGGTTGGGCCCGGTTGAAATGCGGCAGTTGATGCCACATTCATGATTTTTCCATTCCGTCGCTTCACCATGTCTTGTAAGTAAAGCTTCGTGAAATGCGTCAGAGCTGTGATGTTCAGGTTAATCATCTGCAATTCCTTGTTCCAATCGGTTTCGGCAAACATCCCGAAATCACCGAAGCCGGCGTTGTTGATGAGGTAGTCGATGCTGAAGTTCTGGCGCGTTGTTTCATCATACACATCCTTTGCAGCATTGGGCAATGACAGGTCTTTGCCGATGGTGTAGACCTTGACATTATGCGCTGCTTCAAGTTCGCTTTTTAATTCGTCAAGCTTCTGTTTGTTTCTGGCTACCAATACGAGGTCGTCGCCTTTAGATGCATGGATTTTTGCAAGTTCCAGACCGATGCCGTTGGAAGCTCCTGTGATGAGTGCGGTTGCCATGGTTGATTGATTTTTTGAATAGTAGTTGTAATTGAATGTTGCGGTACAAACTGATCAACACTTCAAGCGCATATGGCACTCAGAATAGTCTTCTCGCATTGAGCGCACGAAATTAAGCGATTTGACCTTGTTGGAAGATTGCTAAATCATCGAGCTATTTGTTGATTCACTAACACCCTCTGGGTTCAACGTTTCTTCGTCAATTGAGCGCTGCACCAGCAACAAAACCTAACCACGGTTTGTTTTGATGTATCCAATTGTGCCTAAGAGTTAGTTTTATTTCCCGGCACGAAGCACACTAAATACGCCCATAGCTCGAGTAATAGTATCGTTTGATGATCGGTTCGTTAAGGCGTTGAAAAAAGATAATCGGAGTGTTTCCTGCGCAGGTAGCTATCAGACGTAGCTTATTTTTGCTGCAAATTCAAGAAAATCGAAATAGGATGAAACGATTACTGTTGTTACTACTTGCGTGTGTTGGATTACAGGTACAAGCTCAAATCACATATTCTATTGAAGGTAAATGGATACCGGAAGGTTTTTCAAACACACTTTACATCTTAGAAGATGGTGTTAAGTATACTTATTACTGCATAGGCAGTAACTGTAATTCTCTTTACAATACGTTCGAAGCAGGCGACGAGAACGCACTTCCCGGGACGAATCCTTATTGGTTCGCCAACGACACACTGACAATTGATTATAACTTTGGAAACATCGCCGTGCAATACGTAGAATTTGAATGTGATGGTAATACTTTGAACTTTGTTGAAAGCCAATCTTCGAACAGATGGATTAGACTAAACACGAATCTGGATGATTGTATTTCTGCCGGAATAACCGAGCTTTCAAGCAAAGAGTCCGATGATGATAGAATATTCGATTTAATGGGCAGAGAACTCGTAGAAGTCCCATTGGGTACAATGTACATTAAGAATCGAAAATTGTATGTTTCAAATTAATATGCCAAAGCACAGATTGTCATGGCTGTTCGCCCCGGCTTACTGTTAATGAGCTATCTGTGTTTTTAGTGTGAATTACTTGGTCTACGCTGTAAGCAACGGTTCCTCCACTTCCTGTGGCAGCTCCGCCAGTGGCATTGGCTGACTCCTGAGCATGAGCCAAGCCCACCCAAAGTAATCCTGAAGCTAACAGTACAATGGGTTTTGATTTGTTTTTGTCATATTGATTTGTTTTTAATGCTCATTATAATTTGTCGTTTTATTTTTGGTTTTCTGTGTCATTTCGGCTTTCTCCCCATGAACGTTAGCGGTTTGCGGCTAGAAGAAGTGGGCGATTTCGTAGACGAAAATTGTCTGCCGCCACTGAACTTGAACAAAACAAAAAGATTCAATTAACTACAGAAGAGAGGACTTCAAAAAGGCGCTTTTATAGCCAAATTTTCATTCTCATCGTATTAATATCCAATCGGATTTTGCGTTTAGTCGAATAGGTTCTGAAGAACTATCGAATTCTGGATATTCTCCAATTAGAGTATTTTCATTTGTCCTAAATACAAATTCCCAACCATTTCTTTCGTCTCTATAATACTCCCCACCTCCAACATTGTCTTGTGCAACTTTCATGTCAGGGTATTTCTGAATTAGTTCACTGACAGTTGATTTAGGATTAAGTCCATTTGTAGTTTGCATTTTTTTATGGGCAGCAATGATAAAAATTATTTTGTCCGTGTCTAATTCAGGAATTAGTGCAAACATTAGCTCGTTATCAGAATAGTACAAGTATTGCACACCTCCACCACCAACACCTAAATCGGTCTCATAATCTTCCTTTTTAATAAGTCCACTAAATTGTTGTTCTGCTTCCCTGATTGTCATTCCGACTTTTATGTTCCCCAGTTGTCCTTTTGAGATTTTGAATTGGTCAAAGTAAACTGAACTTTCTAGTTCTTTCTCGAGTTCTTGAATTACATCTCGCAAGGAACTTACCTCTCTTTCGAGATTGATTATTAATTCATTTTTCTTTTGTATATCCTGATCTTTTTTAGAATTACTCTCTTTGAGAATATTGATTTCAAGTATTTTTTTGTCTAAAGTTGAATTTAATGTTTTGATTTGACCGTTTAGATCCAATATCATACTATTGTAAGTGCCCCATTATTCCGACAGCACAATGATATAATTTTTTTTAACTAGTTTGTGGTTGTAGAGGCTGTTAATTGTGGTAAACATGTTTAGGCTATTGCGCGGGAGTGTTTTCCACAATTAATGGCCGCGAACTCCTTAGGGGATTTATTTCCAAGCGATGCATGTGGATGGTTTTCATTGTAGTCTTCCATCCACTCTTCTGTGAGTGTGCGCACTTGTGTAAGGTTTTCAAAGATGTGTGCATCCAACACATCCTCTCGATAATAGCGATTGAATCGTTCGATGTATCCGTTTTGCGAAGGCTTACCTGGTTGGATCTTGATGGCCTGGATTCCATTGCTGGTACAGAAATCTTCATACACATGTCTAAACTCAGGACCATTATCGGTTCGTATTTGCTGTGGTTTTCCGTGCAGCTCGATGAGTTGTTCCAACACTCTCACCACATGTTCTCCAGGAAATGAATACGCTATCTGAATATCTAATGCTTCTCTGTTGTAATCATCGATTATGTTTAGCACACGGAACTTACGTCCGCTATCTAAAGAGTCATGCATAAAATCCATGCTCCACGTGAGGTTGGGAGCGATGGGTTGCAGAAGCGGCTGCTTTTCAGAACTAGGTAAACGGCGCTTCATTTTTCGCCGGCGGCTCAGACCAAGCTTCAAATACACGCGCTTCACTCGCTTATGGTTCCAAAGCAATCCTGCACGCCTTATGCGCTTGAAGTACTCCTTAAAACCACGCGTAGGAAGTTTAATGGCATAGTAGCGTAGCTGTTCCTCTACGGCGCTATCATCACGTCTAGTTTGGTAGTAGAACATGGATCTATCCAGACCCACAATCTTACAAGCCCTGACCGTAGAGATGTTTGAATCCTTCATAATCTCCACTACCAAATCCTTTTTCTGGCAGGGCTTTAAAGCTTTTTTTCGATGACATCTTTTAGGATGCGGTGATCAAGACTCAGATCGGCAAACATGCGTTTAAGCTGAGTGTTTTCCCGCTCAAGCTCCTTCAAACGACGGAGCGTGTCGGAATCCATACCCAAGTACTTCCGTTTCCAAACGTAAAATGTTGGGGGCTTCACACCTAGCTCGCGGCAAATGTCTTCAACCGAACGGCCGCCTTCATACTCCTTAAGAGCCTTTGTAATCTGGCTCTCGGTAAATTTTGACTTTTTCATAGACAGGATTAAAATTAATGATTTTATACTTTTTTCCTGTCGGGTTTTTAGGGGCACTTACATTGAATTTAGCACTTCAGCCCGCCTGACGCAAAACCCTTGTTAGCTGAAGCTCTTCTTTTTCAATTTTACAGGTTTAACTTCGTATCCTTTCTCTTTAAGTTGGCTAATTATCCCACAATCGAGACATAAATGTGCCAATCCAACAGCTATAAAGACTTTATTGTTTTCTTCAAGTAGTTTTACAATTTGTGGCATCCACTTTTCATTTCTTTTTGTTAGCATAGGGTCATTTTCACTACACGCTTTATCTAACTCATAATTAATCTTCTCCTTCATATAATATTTACTTAGTTTACA
Source organism: Flavobacteriales bacterium (assembly GCA_027488435.1). GTDB lineage: Bacteria > Bacteroidota > Bacteroidia > Flavobacteriales_D > Sanyastnellaceae > JAIBBG01. Next base: position 5,468 of record JAIYBR010000052.1, on the reverse strand, counting down.
TATGTCGTCTTTGTATTTATTATTTTGAAAATTAAAAGTCCAATTTGAGATATAATTTTTTGCTTTATTCCAATCGAAATCATCTTTATGAAAATTGTTTATTGCTTCTAACTGATCTGAAAGGCTTTCTAAACCATATTTTTTAATGTTTTGCTGGTCAGCCAAAACCTCAAGATAATAATCCATATCATTATAAATGTCGGTTTGCTTTATTGTGCCACATTTTTCTGTTATATATTCTTTTCCAAGTTTAAATAATAATTCAGCAGGTGATTGTTTACTTATAGGTACTTTCCAATTTTGTGATAGATTTTCAAGAAAAACTACATCTTCCTTATTTAAAGCTTCCCTGTACGAGAAATCGTCCTCTCTGCTCAACATAATATTTATTGCTACATCATTATTCTCAATTGATTCAAATACGGCAATATCTGATTCGCCAATAATTGTTTTAATCATTGGTTTTTCATCAACAAAAGAGTTTCCCATATGGTGGAATGTCCCCAAGATGTACGATGTGTTTTCTGAATTTGGTTTTTTAACAGACCAAAGAATTGTTTTTTGAGCAAAAGCAAGATTTGTTAATAAGCAAAAGACAAAATGTAAAAAGGTTTTTTTCATTGAGGTTGTATATAAAATTAGATTTTTGTTTAAACGAACGCTTTGTTAGAGTTACGGCTAACTCTTTTATATGCGCCACAAAATCGTTTTTTGTTTTGCTTCTGCATACGAATATACAAAGTAGGCTGAAATAGGCAATGGCTGGGTGTTGAAACTTATTCTTGAAGGTTGAAGCTTCGCGTCTGACCTTTTTATCGAAGATCATTTTAATGAGAACGAAAACACTCGAATGAATACAAAACAAAAAGCCGCAGAAAAAAGTAATCTCCTTTTCTCTGCGGCTCTGCGGTTAAAAACCCCAATCTCAATCTTCCTTCAAAAAGTCTTCTTTCGATAAAATTATTACAGCCGGCTTTCCGCCTTTGGCTAGCTCAGCTTCGAATTTCTTGAGATCACCTTTCTTCAGTTTTTCGAATGATGCTTGTTGCGCTGCATAGGTGGTGCGCAGGGCTGCCACGTTTTCGAGCTGCGATGAAGAGGGAGCGCCGTAGTAACTGCCAATGGTGCTGTAGATGTCGCCGAGCTTCTCGCGCAAGCGTGGCTCGCCGGTGCCCACGTAATTGTCGCCCTTGGTTACCACGCACTCGTCGCGAATGGCATCGATACCGGCGTTGAGTTGCACGAGGTATTTCGATGGCTTGCTCAACGTTTTCTGATACGCTTCAATAGCGGCATCGTACTGGTCGAGCTGATACACGAAGTAGGCGAGGTCTTCTGTGAAGTTGAACAGATCGAGTGTCACTTGCTGTTGTGTTTCGCGCTCCTTCAGTGTGAACGGCGACTGCGGATCGTACACGGTCGTGATCTTTGTCTCGAACGTTTCATTGCCTTTCGTGAGCTTCACCGTGTAGGTTCCGGATTTTACCCTTGGGGCAAACAAAGCACCACCGGCGAGTGTCTTGCCTTTGGCCGACTTTGGCGCAGGGCTGCTAAAACTCCACTCGACCGTATTGATGCCCTTTTGCTTACCGGGCTCGAGCTTGGCCATGCGCTTGCCGCTTTCATCGAGCACTTCCATGGTCATCTTACCAAACGTGTGACGCTTCGGAAGCAAATAGCTGATGAGAGCGTTTTCAGACGGATTGTTGCCTACGAACTGATGCTCTGTGCCGGTGCCACCAAACGACGACTTCTCGCTCATCACAAACGGTTGCGTAGGGAAGAAGTGCACATTCGCCTCGAGGGCCTTGGGGGTCAACTCGCTTAATAATTCAGTATGGTCGAGTATAATAATGCCGCGGCCGTGTGTGGCCATTACCAGGCTCTTGCTCTTCGCATCGAGCTCGAGGTAATGCACAGCTACAGCGGGCATGTTGTTCGTGAACTTCGACCAGTGTGCACCGCCGTCGAGGGTGATATATAAACCGTTTTCAGCGCCTACATACAAAACGTTCTGATTCGAGAAATCTTCCTGCACGCTGCGAATGAAGGTTGTAATCTCACTCGTTGTAATCGATTTCCAGGTTACGCCATAGTCGGTTGTTTTGAAGAGATAGGGTGTGAAGTCGCCTGTGGTATGTCCTTCGAACACCGCATAGGCGGTGCCTTCGCCATAGATGCTGGCTTCGATATGGTAGCACCAGATATTAGCAGGTAAGCCGATAACATTGGCGGTGACGTTGGTCCAGGTTGTGCCTCCATCGCGCGTTATTTGAATTTGTCCGTCGTCGGTTCCCACCCAAATCACCTTTTCATTTTTCGGTGAATCTGCGATGGTGAATATTGTGCAGTGATTCTCTGCACCCGAGTTGTCGGCCGAAAGACCGCCCGATGCTTCCTGCATTTGCTTCGCCGGATTGTTGGTCGTTAAGTCGAAGGAAATCTTTTTCCATGTGTCGCCGCGATCGTTCGAAAGGTGCAAGAACTGACTTCCGATGTAAAGTCTATCGGGGTTGTGTGTGCTGGTCGTAATCGGTGTATTCCAGTTGAAGCGCAATTTGGGGTCGCCTTGGCCTGCATACGGCTTGATGTTCTTCACTTGCTGACTCTTCGTGTCGTAACGCCACACTTGCTCTGCACCTTGCATTTCGGAATAGACCACATGAGGTTCGGTAGGATGCGGATACACGCGGAATCCGTCGCCCACACCCACTACTTCCCAGTCGCGGGCTTCAATGCCGCCAGGGCTGTCGCTCGGCCCGAACCATGAGTTGTTGTCTTGCAAACCACCATACACAAAATACGGTTCGCGGTTGTCGATGCTTACATGATAGAACTGGCTCAGTGGCAAGTCTTCGATGCGTTGCAACGTGGTGCCATAATTCATACTGCGGTATACGCCGCCGTCGGTAGCAACCAACACGCGTTCAGAATGGTTGGGGTCGACCCACATGTCGTGAATGTCGGAGTGCATCGCTCCCATGCCTTTGAAGGTCTTACCACCGTCGCGGCTGATGGAGCCATAGAGACCGGCCTTGTAAACGATGTCGGCATTTTTCGGGTCAATCGTGATGCGCGAGAAATAGAATGGACGAACCACCAATGCGAAATCGCCGTTGAGGAATTTCCAGTTCGCACCGCCGTCGTCGGAACGATACAAGCCTTTGTCTTTTTCGGCTTCCACCACTGCATAGAGAATGTTGCTGTTGGAAGGAGCAACGGCCACTGCAATGCGACCGAGCTTGCCAGCAGGGAATCCGTTTTGAATCTTATTCCATGTTTTACCTCCGTCGGTGGTCTTGTAAAGAGCGCTATTCAATCCGCCAGAGTTGAACGAATACGCTGTGCGACGAAACTCCCAGAAAGCCGCATAGAGCACTTCCGGATTGGAAGGATCCATGATGAGTTCAGAGCAGCCTGTGGTTTCGTTTACGAACAGAATCTTGTTCCAGGTCTTACCGCCATCGGTAGTTTTGAATACACCACGCTCGGCGCTGTTGCTCCAGAGAGCTCCTAAAACTCCCGCATACACCACGTCATTGTTTTTCGGATGAATCTCGATAGCACTGATGCGTTCACTTTTTTCGAGTCCCATTTTCTTCCAGCTCTTGCCCGAGTCGGAAGATTTGTAGATACCATCACCAATGGTCACGCTGTTGCGCGTCCAACTTTCTCCTGTTCCTACCCACAAGGTATTGTCGGGATCGGAAGGTGAAACGGCAATGGCTCCAATCGACTGGCAATACTCGTCGAAGATGGGGTTGAAGGTCACGCCTGCATCTTGCGACTTCCATACGCCGCCGCCTGCCGCGCCGATGTATACGATGTCTGAATTGGTGGGGTGGCCTTCAATGTCGCCTACGCGTCCGCTCATAAGAGCCGGACCGATTTGACGGGCTTTCATATCGCCGAAGTAATCACCGGCAACGAGCGGAGTTTCTTGGGCGGAGAGGGAAGCGCTGAGCGCGAGGGTGAAGAGGGTGAGGGAGGTGAGGTTTTTCATGGGGACGGGGTACTGGGGACTAGGTACTGGGAACGGGAGTAATAGAGAATGGAGAATGGAGAATGGAGAATGGAGAATGATGGGAAGGGCGGAGTGATTAATCCTCGCCCTTTGCACATCGCCCCTCGCCCTTACTCTGTTGGCATTTTAAAAGCTGCATCTCCAACCGTTGGGTTGGCTTCGATTTTCTCAAATGAAAGCGTTTGAGATTCACCGTCTTTGATGCCAATGCTTTGCGAGAACGCAACGTAAGCTCCGGATACTTCCTGATAGTCGCTGTATTTAATTTGCGAGAATTTTCCCTTCATTTCACCGCTAGTTATTTCAGCTTCGGTCATGATTACAGCCTTCGAATCTTTGTCGATGTAGTAATATTCCACATTAGGCACTTCTTTTCCTTCTGAAAGAGTCGTTTTCTTGTCGAGGCGAATCTTGTAGCAATTTACACCGTCGATAGTTTGGTCATCTTCAAGCGATGCTGTGTAACCTAGCTCTTTGCACTGGAAAAGACCCAACGGAAAATCTTTACAGGTGCGCTTGGTGTTCTCGGTCGTTTCGTCGTCGGCCTTCTCTGCTTTTTGTGTCATGAAGTTGGTGCTCCACACCGTTGTTCCATCATACGCACCTTGCGTTATTTCCATACCCTGAATAGAAATCTTGGTGTACATGCGTCCGTCGCGCATGGCAACGATTTCGAGCGGAATCTTCATTCCTCCTTGCTCTACCGTTGCTACGTATTTAAGTCCGTCAATCTTATCCCATGCAGCGCCGCCCATGGCTTCTTTGCATACGGTGATGATTTCATTGGCTGTTTGAGCTTGGGCGAACACTGTAGCAAGTGCAAGCGAGAGGGTGAAGAGAATTTTATTCATTGTTTTTTGTTTGCGCAAAAGTCGATAACTCTTGCAGCGTGGTATGTTAATTTAATGGAACAAAGGTCGTTCAAATGATCACCTTTCTTTTTTCCATTCTTGCTTTTTAGAGGGAAGTTTTTACTCGCCTAGTTTCAGGCGATTTGTTTTAATGCCATGTATGCTGAAGGTGCTTGGGTAAAGTCAGTTTATTCGTACGGAACGGACACCTGATTAACGCCAAGAGATGAATTAATTAATCTTTAAGTAACAAATAGTGATATCGCTGACATTTTGTTTTATTTATCATAACGACATCAACACATTGATTTAGTCAGTAGGTGGGACGTTTGCACCCGACTATGAAACGCCTATTTCTACTTTCTTTTATATTAATTGGCTCTATAGTTTGCGCCCAGCCGGGTTTGCAAGGTATTTATATAGAGCCTTATTATGTTACTTCAAGCGATGACCAAAAGTCAAAGAATGCCGGAGGTGTGCTGGAAGATGGGTCTGTGACCTACCGAATTTTTGTCGACTTAGAACCGGGTTATCGTTTTCAGGCTGCTTATGGTTCTCCGGATCATCCGCTGGAGATTTCCAGTAGCAGTTAT
>JAIYBR010000211.1 GCA_027488435.1 Flavobacteriales bacterium | reverse complement strand
TTTTTAGACCCATTCCCGTCCAAATCCCAACCAACAGGACTTTTAAATTTCTGCCCAACATCTTTACCCAATGAACGGGTCATCTCAGTCCATTCCTCATCCGAAGGAATTTTCCAGCCTTTAGGGGCTAAGCCCCGTGAGTCTGTTACTGCGTACCAATTGTATAATAAGCCGTAGATGATACCATTCTCTTTTTTGTTTTCATAGTAACAACATGCAGGCTGCTTCTTCTTTGCTGCTTGCATCCAATCCTTAGCACTAGCAGCAACAGGAATTGGATCACCATTACTAAAGAAAGCAATATCCAAATTCTTAAGCATCCAAATTTGATTTCCAATTGGTACTTCTTCCAAAGAACCTGAACTGACTGCCATAACCTCTTTTTTTGTCAGCAACTTCTCAATTACAACAGGCTTTTCCAATTTCTTACTTGGTTCTGACCTATTTGTGGCGGCCTTTGAAAGAGCCTTACCATTCGGCACCATCTTCAAAAATTCCTTCTCTGATAGAATCTTCACCGTTCCGAGTTTTTTAGCCTTATCCAATTTGCTTCCGGCGTCTAATCCCACAACGAGGTAATTGAGTTTGGCCGTAACACCGGAAATGACCTTTCCGCCATTGGCTTTCACCAATGCTTCGGCTTCATCGCGGGTGAATTCGGTGAGGGTTCCTGTGAAGAGGAACGTTTGGTCTTGAATGGTTGGCTTGGTTGGCATTTTGGGTAATCAATTAATTTGTATGCTCAATTTTTAACGCGTCTCAGTAATAAAATCATTAATTAAACATCTAGGATTAAGCGAGTTCTTAGGCTTATCTGCTCCAAACAAAAATGCCTCAAATTCTCCAAGGCTTTTGAACTTTTCCACCCCTCGCTTTGACAATTCATCATTCATCTTTATGTAAAGAGCATTAAATCGATTCAAAAAATCTGCATAGGCATCGCCCTCTTGTTTACGACGAATAGAGAACTTCAACGGTTGATTTGACCAGGTAAAATGTTGCTCAATTAAACCGGGATCTTGTTCAAGCAACAATGCAACGTGAAGGTTAATCATAAACCGATCATAGATTACAAATTTCGATGGCCTTGCAAAATACATATGCTTAGTAATAAAAGACAAATTCACCCCACTAATCTTAACATGCGGGTTTGTCAAGTACTCATCAATTATTGCCTCCACTTTTTGTTTTGAAATCAATGCGTTGATTGAGGTTAATTTGTCCTCTAGCACTTTGGTTCGGTAAGCATTTACTCGATTGAGATTAGCAGTCCTAATTCCTCCCCACTGAAGCATCGAGAGAAATGAATTCTTCTTGGATTTGTTTTGTTTGTACAATCCGAAAACCTTCGCTCTATTTATTCCGTGTTTTGCATAGTTGTTCAAATGATACTTCTCTCGAATTGAATCATACAAAGCCAGCTCAAGTATTCTATTAAACAGAGCATTATGAATGTTCTTGCTTCTGCTCTTCCTCACTAAAAAAAAGTAGTTGAAAGCATCTTTGTCCTCAATATCGCCCGGGTGCTGGAACCATTCAGACCTAAAATCACCACCATTTCGGTAGCATTGACTCCTCGCACGAGACTGGGCCGTTTCTGTGCCACTCCAATAGGATGCATTCTCTAATACTCCTCTAAAAAGAGACGACTTAAACAACTCCTCCAACTCAAAATCCAGTGGCAAACGATAACCCTTACCAATTGCTTTGGCCGCAGCTTTCGCATCCTTCCAATTAACACGCTTAAAGTCCTCGGTAATGAGTATATCAAATACTCCTAATCTACCAAGATCAAACGATTCAAATCCACTCATTAGTTTGGTATTTTCTTCAGTGACTTATACCAATCCGGCGCAAGATTCAAATATTCATCACCGGATACAAGATTATCCCTGAAATCGTAGATTAAATCATACACTTCATCACTATCCCATTCTTTATCACCGTCTTCGTTCTTTTTCATTTTCATTCCTCGATCCTTCGCCAATTTTACGAAGTACGGAATATCATCGAAATAAAAGGGATCCTCCCAATCAGACACAGAAGAGTATTCATATTTTACCTCACTTTTGGTAAAAACACAAAAAGATAGTTCCCAAAGATTGCGATCCAGGAAAACCATCTTAAAATCCGATTTGGTGTGCTTGGCCAAGTCTTTAAATAGATCTTCATTAAATCGAAACTCATCATCAACGTCTCTGAGTAAAAAGTTCATGATTAGTTTACCATTAGACTCTGAAAAGTAAAAAAACGATGTGTCATCAGAGGTTATATCATCAAAACTTTGAACCGATTCCGAAACCGTAAGGATTTTATCTGTAATGCTAGTAGTAGAATACTTCTTCAACAATTTCTTTAGATCAGCAAGTTTTAAGTTCAATAGTATTTCATTCTTGCCGTGAGCGTTATCTTCTGAGGCTTTCATTTTCTTGCCAGAGACCTTTGACTTTGAGAATAACTTCAAAAACTCCTTTTCCGTCAGAATTTTCACCGTGCCCAGTTTTTTAGCTTTATCCAGTTTGCTTCCTGCATCTGAACCTACTACGAGGTAATTGAGCTTAGCGGTAACGCCCGATAGCACTTTTCCGCCATTGGCATCAACCAATGCTTCGGCTTCATCGCGGGTAAATTCGGTGAGGGTTCCTGTGAATAGAAACGTTTGGCCTTGTATTATTGGTTTGGCTAGCATCCTGGATCTTTTGGTGTCGATGAATTATTCTACGATTGTTTCTTTTGACTAAAAGAAAAAACTCCCTTCATCAATGTCTCTTGTCATAACGCTTGAAGCCCAGACTTTAAAGCCAATAACCATTTGTAATGAGAGACATATTCCTGAAGACGGATTGAAAATTATTCCGATTTATTTGCGCTCGAGGAAGAGAGAACCATAATCACTTTCCAATGTAAACACCTTCTCCAGCGCTTTCAAATCCTTCTTTAACAACTTTACCTTATCCAGGCATATTTCGGCCGATTGAACAGCGCTATCAGCTAGCTGATTAACTGTTTTAGGCGTCATTTCAACCTCCGTTCCCCAATAACCGGAAATAATAAATTTCAAATCTGTAATCTTGGTTTTCAGAATTGGCGTCCAATCAGAAATTCCATGGCAATCATGCATGTGAAGTGTTTCAACTGAACAGGATTCAAGCCCTTTCAATGACTTTACTCGAGATGTATTAACATCCAGCAACTTGAGTGCTGGCAATTCTTTAACAAACGAGAAGTCAGGCAAATTGACCACATTCTTTAGGGCAAGTTCCTGCAGCTGCTTAAGTGCCTTTAAATGTTCTGATTTAAAATCAGATTTGAATGTGTTATTACCAACTCCATTTTCATCCAAACTGAATTTTTTCAATTTTCTTAATGATGATAACGAATCATAATTCTTTGATCCGGAGCCATCGGTCCGAATTGAAAGCGACTCCAAATTTGTCAGCTCTTTCAAGAAATTAAATGACCAGCCTGATTCGAAAGAAACATTCAGTGTCAAAGAAGTTAGAGCGGACGGAAAATTAACTTTCACTTTATCAGCGTCTGTTAGATTCAGATCGAGACTGCAGAGATTGCTCAATGCCTTTAAATCAACACTTTTGGTAGATTCTCCATTGAGCAAAAGAGTTAAATCACTCAAATCCGCTCCACCATTGACCCCAACTTTGTCATTGGTTGGTGAACATTTCAAACTCTTTAGCTTGCTCGGAAATGTAATTTTTGATGTATCGCAATCGTCCAATCCCAATGAATCGATATTCAGACTTGACCAATCAACCTCATCATAGATAGCAAATTGTCTGCAAATGATCGACTTGAATTTCTGCTTACCAATCTTATCCAGCTCAACGGGCAATCGATTGTCACGATCCCAGTTACTGTCAGTCAATTCCAACTTGCTCAACTTCGGACATGCCTTTACAATTTTATCGAGTTCCAGTTTGTTGAACTTTTCATAATTGAGATTGAGTTTCTTCAATTCAGAGCCAACAACTCCCAATAAGGCGAGCACTTGCTTCTCAGTCATTCCACTTAAATCAATTTCTTCAATTGGAATGGTATATTGCCATGCAGCTGCATCAGCGCATACCTTATCAAAATTGGGAATTTCATCAGGCGTGAAGCTGTAAATGTTTACCCCGCTGAAATTACCGGTCTTGGCATACTCATCGGCATTATCAGCATCAATGGAAACAAAATCGTCCTCATAAGCCTTCAGCCCCTTCTCATTCTGAATGAAATCAAAACCAATGTTGTTATCAGCCAACATGCTGATGAGTGTCTTCTTCTTTGCCATAGTATCTTATTTATTGTTGAACTTTCAAGATTTGACGCAAAGTAATCCAAATACATCATTACGAATCAAGCGGAAATTGTTGATTTATGAACGCCCGAAAGGCGCTGAAGATTCGAATACCTCTCACCTTCGAGGTTGAAGCCCCTTATCGTTGGGAAATCGCACAGATGGAGGAGCAAAATAAAACGGTCGGATCCCTCTTGATCGCATTGGTCGTGCCGATGAAAAGAAGGTTCGTCTGTTAACGGAGTATTGGGATGGGTAGACGCTCTAAGTCTGTTTTCACTAAACTATCAGCTGAGCCCCCACTAGAGAGCAACTTATATCATATACCCAAGCTTCTGATCGGCAAACACCAGACTCTATCCTCTCTTTTTAGCTTCTATACGAACATGGGAGATGGTGGAACAACAAGGCAAATACGTTGGTTCAATGTGCGCGATTGAGCACATATTCCTTGGCTTCAGCTGTGCCACATCCTTCACGCAATACAAGCTTATCGGAAGGCTCATCAAATTCATAAGAGCACTCTTTTGTCTCGAATTGATACCATGCTTCCGGGCCCGAATAGTCCGCATCTACTGCATTCATGTTGACCCTAAACCATTCGCCTGCGCCCGTCATTATAATTCCTGTCTTTTTATTCGTGACCACTACATCTGACAAAATCCATCCGTTATCTGCAGAATTGAACGAAAGCGAAACAAGGTCGTTTTCATATCGGTAAATGCCTTCTTCCAGTTGAGCATACATTGAGGTGGTCGTTATCAAAACCAAGAATAGAAGGGTGATTAAATTTTTCATACTAAGTTATTTTAATTAAAACGAATATCGAATTATACGGTAGCCAATTCGGCATGAAACAAATCTATTCCATTCTTTGACACTTGAGTACTTTCATGTGGAATATTAATACAATTAAGTCCGGCCCACATGCGAAGTAAGGCTCGCAAACGTAATGTTGGCTAGCTCAATAAAAGGACTTCATTTTTTTCGCGAATCCTGCCTCCGATTTTAATCGGGTTTCCGATGACCGCAAGCGTTCCCTTCCTTGCCCTATCTTCGCGCCTCATCCATTCAATGACAATGGCACAGAATCTAGAATTCAACAAGAACGAAGATAAAATGATGCAACTTGTTGGGGCTTTGCAACGCAAGCTCGATAAGGTGTATGAAGGCGGAGGCAAATCACGCATTGCCAAAGAACACGAAAAAGGTAAACTCACAGCTCGCGAACGAATCGACTATTTGTTAGATGATGATGCTCCACGAGTCGAAATTGGAGCGCTCGCAGCCGACGATATGTATCGTGAGCATGGTGGCTGTCCATCGGCCGGAGTCGTGGTGATGATTGGTTATGTGAGCAAAAAGCAATGTATTGTTGTTGCCAATGACGCCACTGTGAAGGCCGGCGCCTGGTTTCCGATGACCGGCAAAAAAAATCTGCGGGCTCAGGAAATAGCGATGGAAAATCGACTGCCCATCATTTACCTTGTTGATAGCGCAGGCGTTTATCTTCCCATGCAAGACGAGATTTTTCCGGATAAGGAACATTTCGGACGAATATTTCGCAACAACGCCATCATGAGCAGTCGAGGTATTCCACAAATTGCCGCTATTATGGGCAGTTGTGTTGCCGGAGGAGCGTATCTGCCAATCATGAGCGATGAAGCCATGATTGTCGACAAGACCGGCACTATTTTTCTTGCGGGCTCCTACTTGGTAAAAGCGGCTATCGGTGAAGACATCGACAATGAAACGCTGGGAGGCGCTACCACTCACTGCGAAATTTCAGGCGTCACAGATTACAAGGCCAAAGACGATAAAGATGCTCTGAATCGAATTAAGAACATCATGGACAAAATGGGAAGAGTGTCGCAAACGGCAGGCTTCGACAAAGTTGCCTCCGTGCCTACTCGTTTCCCGGCAAAAGAACTCTACGGCATTCTTCCTGAAGATCGCGTGAAACCCTATAATGTCATCGATATTATTGAACGGCTTATTGATAGCGACACATTTGAAGAATATAAGCCTGATTACGGAAAAAGTATTGTGTGCGGAACTGCGCGTATCGATGGCTGGGCGGTTGGTATTGTTGCCAATCAAAGGTTGATGGTAAAAAGCAAAAAAGAGGGTATGCAAATCGGT
>JAIYBR010000213.1 GCA_027488435.1 Flavobacteriales bacterium | reverse complement strand
GCTACCGCTGGTAGTCGATGCAAAAGGACTTAAACTCGCTGTTGTCTGCATCGATGCCAATGAACCTGGATTGTTTACCATGTTAAAGTATTGGCCATTGTCGGTGAAGTTTACCGGATTTGTTCCGGTACCATTGGTGTTGGTTCCCCAGCTCAATGGACTTGTTACGTCGCCATTTGCAATGTTGTAGTAATTCACCGGCTGAATGCACGCACCAGTTACCGGTACGTTCACTGAAGTGGCTCCTGTGGCTGAAATAGTCAAGTTGCCATTGTAGGTTCCCTCGGTATCCGGTTGGAAAACCATGTAGATGGTTGCATTTCCGGCGTTCGGTGAGCCACTCGCGGTAATGTTTACCGATGAGGTGTAAGGTCCTCCGGGTGTCAATGAAATACCGTACTGACCAACAGGTGACGTTGAAGGAACGCTTACCGTAATGTTTCCGGTGAACCCTGAGCCCGACACATTGAACACCTTTTCAGCAGAAACACCCAACGGTGGTTGTCCACCAAAATCAAGTGCGTTAGCTGTGCATGTCAACTCAACACCAATCGCAACCGGTGCAAATTGCAACCCGCGGAAGGCATAGTTGGCAGGTGCAGTAGCACCCAACTGCGTTCCTGTTGCGGCGCTGCCGGTATCCGTTAATTTATAGATTTGATTTGAATTGCCGGAAGTGATATACAACACCGGGTTGGCGCCACTCCAATCCACCTCCAAACCACGTGCTCCATTCGTTATCGTCCCATTAACACGCAACGTATATTGATAGCTCCATGTTGAACCCGACTTGGTGTATTTAATCACACCACCACGCTGGGTAGTACCGTTGACCCATGTTGCATCGTCAGCGATGTAAAGGATGTTTCCTGCAGGATTGATGCTGAAGGAATATGGGCTTGTGGAAGCAGCGGTTGCATAAGTGTTGTCGGTCAAACGCGTAACAGCGGCGTCAGATGCGCGAACAGGTAATCCGTTGGCTCCCGCCTGATATACTCCCACTCCACCCGTAGAGGCAGAACTGAAGTATAGATTATTATTATAAACGTTGACTACACGGGTATTAATAGATCCCAAGCTCACAGGCGTTGAGTTGCGATTTTGTAGGTAATACAATCCAACACCCGCGTTCACCGTTCCTGCGCACCAATACGAATAACCATTGGATGCTGTAGAACGGAAGTTATTGCCCGAAAAGAAATCGTATGCCGATGTTGTTGTAACACCATCACTGCCAATTGTGGCAAGGACACGCTTATTACCGGGGGTAGTTGTTGCAACAACACCACCTACGCCTACTACTTGGTTATAGCTGGATACAGACAAAAACGAACCGTTTGACGAACGAATCATCTGACCTCCTGAAGTTGCAGAACCCGACTCTGTAACGTTCCAAGGAGCTGTTGTCGGTAAGGTGCCGGCACGCGGCAATACAAAAGGATTAACAAGAGCTCCGGTGGTTGAGTTTAACTCCCATAAGTTAACTTGTGATGCAGCATTTGACAAACCACTTGTGCCATCACCTATAACTTGAACAACAATATTACCTGCAGTGAACAGACCGGAGTATACGGTTCCACTCATATTGACGATAGTCAGATTATTCACCTGAGTGTCGGCGCTGCTAGAAGTTATGGTTCCTGTCGTTATAGCAGTGGTGGCAGACGCAGCCAAACGCACGTAGATAACGACGCTGTTGATGGTTGTTCCCAAGTTCAAAGAAGAGGCATAACCCGAACCCGCTGAAGTCGAAATCTCATAACCGGTAGAGGCATTCAACGTCAATGCGTTTCCTAGGTTCGCAGCTGTAATGGTGAAATTTTGCGTTGTAGAAGCTGTTCCTGCAGTGGTGACGAATCCTGATTGACTAACAGGCAATACCGCAGGTGCGGTAATAGCCGGAATTACTGCATTGACAGTACCCGTTACATAGACACCACCGGGTTGCTTAACACCTGAAGAGGTAACGCTGACATAACCCGAGTAGGAAGCAATAGCTAAACCACCGGACAAACGAACATAAATAGTCTGGTTGGAAACCAAACCTGCACTTTGTGTTAGCGTAATCGAAGATGCGAAGCCACTTGTTGCACTTGTAGATACTTGGAAATTCGTCGGCGCTGTTACCGTTACGTTTCCGGTAAGATTGTACCCGTTCACGACAAACGTTGCAGTAGATGTTGCAACCGGTCCTGTAGCTTCATTATAGTTGTCGGCAGCAAGTGTATGAGGTGCTACACTCGCAGCGCCTGAAAGTAGAATAGAAGGAGTTCCTGGGGCAAAAGAAATACCCGCCAAACGAATGTTGGTAACACCGGCAACAATGGATGTGGGTGCTGTACCCGATGTGTTTGAAGATGAAAGCGCTGTGCCATCATCAGTTACTCTGAAAATAGCGTTGGCAGTTGCCGTTCCTTGCGTAAAATAAATTACCGGTGAAGCACCACTCCAATCTACTACCAATCCGCGAGCAGGCGTGGTTCCGCCAGCTCCTGCAGTAAGGTTTGCATTTAATGTGTACTGAAAAGTCCATGTGCTTGTTCCTGCAGCGCGGGTAAACTTTCGAATACCACCTGTGGTAGTTGCAACTGTTGTTCCGGTAGATTCATCAGCTATATATACAATGTCGTGATTCGGGCTAAACGAAAATGCGTTAGCACTGGTAGCAGTCGCAACTGAGGTCAGCGTCTGACCTGTTGTAGAAGGAAGTCCGCTACCTACAGCATTCACCGCGGCAGCGCTAGTAGCAAACAATTGGCCATTGAAAATACCAACACAACGACCGTTCAACAAGTTCAAACTCGTCACAGTGCCTGAGGAACTAATATGACACAATCCGGTTCCTGCAGCGGTGTTACTTGTAGTTGCCCAATAGCTTGTTCCATCGGTTGCAACTGAACGAATAGTGTTTGTTGCTGCAAAAGAAGAGTTGCTAATTGGAATAGACAAAACTCCGGAGGCTGTGGCCCTTCCTACAGCCCGCAAATTGGTTGAAGCAGCGCCGTTTACAGAAGCCGTTGCGTTGACCACATTATAACCTAACAAAGCAAATACGGAACCATCCGTCGAGGTGGAGCCAAAACCTTCATTGACAGTACTTCCTGATACGTTCAAAAAAGGAGCAAGTCCCGCTGCTGGAATTGACGTAGAAGATTGGAACGTTCGTGTTGCATTAAGCACACCCCCCGTTGAATAGTCTGACAACGCCACTTGAGTAGATGCACTGCTGAGAGCGGCAGCACCGCTTCCTATGCGCACTACAACAAGGTTGCCCGGAGTGAAAGCTGTTTGTGCTTGCAGATGTGCGAAAAACACAATCAACAGCGCAGTCAAAAGGCTTCGAAAAGTGAATCGTTTGGTTAGCATTTGTATGAATTAAGGTTTGAGGTTATTTAATTTATTTCCCGTCAGCGAAGGTTGTATAGCTGTATTACCTGACTGTGGGAAAATGTTTCTATTACGTTTTACTTTGTATGCTTGAAAGGGTCTAGGTTTAATTCTTTGTTGACTCAGTGTTAACTACAAGCGTATTCCGATAGACCCGTCCATCACACTCGCTCACAATGACATAAATGCCGGAGGACAATTCGCTTAGATTCAACAGCGTAAGGCTGCTTGATACAGGAAGCTGCTGAATCAATCTTCCATCCGAACCAAACACTTGAATTGATCCGCTCGCACTGCTCATCGGAAGATGAACCTGAACGAACTCGGACGCAGGGTTTGGCCATAATCCAAGCGATTGTACGTTCTCTTCTATCGATTGAACAATGCATGCCGCACATTCACTAAAGCAAACCGTATCGGCAACAAAATTCTCGGTTCCGATAAATGCTTCCCGTAAAAATTCATTTGCCGCATTCGCTACACCACACGACGGTGGAACAATCTCCAATCCCGCCGATGATGATCCATTTTGAAAGCGATAATTCAACGTCGTTCCCTCCAACACTTCCACGCTTGCAGCAAACACATTGCCTGCAGCGGCTGTCATGAGTATGGATTGCTCCGTTGTGCCATCTCCAAAATTGCCGACGATATAAACTCCCTCCGGTGAAACAACCTGTTGCGACATATCGACTTGAGCGGAGAACTGAACGAATACAGGTTCTATAATGACACAATTTTCGCACTCACCAAAGCAAACAGGACCATAAACCGTGTCATTCAAACCAATTGTGATAGAGCGAGCCAAACCAAGACCCAAACCATCATCGATACCACATGCCTCAGGCACAATTTCGGATCCAATGGTGGACCCATTGTAGAATCGAAACTTCACTTCCGAGTTGCGAAGCACGGGCACAACATACTCATAGATGGAGCCTCCAATATCCGTCATCACAGCTGATCCTGTGTCCCAACCATTGAAGTCTCCTGCAGTGTAAATATCTTCACCTCCAATCGGCTGGAAGAGCATGTTGACCAGAAGGCGCAGATTGACATATGGATTTTCAGTTCCCCAAACCTTTACATCATCCATGCGATAAGTTCCATCGGGATGCGATATAATATTGACTGTCCAACGAATCTGCACATTGGGATTTTCAAATGCCTCGGCCGGAAGCGCAATAGGCACACCGCCATTGACCAACCCCCAAATGCTGCCGCCTTCACTTTCTGAATATGACAACTGAGTCCAGCTAACGCCACCATTGGGGCTAAACTCCAAAATTGGAGTGGCACTGCCCGATGGCAAAAAATTGGTTGACACCCTAGAACCCCATATCATTTGGACATCAATCAAACCAACCGTACTAAACACAGGCGAATAGAAAGTATAGGTACCTGTACTATCAGAGTTGCGAATAAGAACATTATTAAGCCCGCTGGCGTTCGTGTAATCCGAATTATTGCCTTCCTCCGTTCTGAAACCTATATCAAAGTTGGTGGTGGTGGTCCAACCCTCCGGCAAAGCAGGGACGGTCAGATTGTCAAAATTTTCGTCTACCACGTACACTTGAGTAAATCCTTCAAGCACGAAAGAGAGACACAGAAAAATGAGTAGAAATCTTTTCATGGGTATTTATTTAAAACATGATTTGCCAGCCAATACGAAGTTGATTTTCACTCCAAGGCTCCAATGCCTTCTCTGCCGTAAGACGATAGAAGTAGTGAACTTTAATGACATTGTTCATCCCGTCGATGAGATAGTTGTAGGCCAGTGAAACCGTTTGACGATTGTCTCCTACAAGTAAATCATTGGGGTTAAACTCATCGTATCGAACCGCAAAAACAGACCGAAGCTTGGTACTGTGATAATTCATTTGGAGAATCACCCCTTGTGCCAAATAATAATCAGTTGGCTTGCCCAGTAACACAAGTGTGTCGTTGGGTTGAATGCGAAACGTAATCAACTCGGCATGTGCAGAAAGTCCTTTCCAAGAGGCTGTAACATCACCGCTATAGGAAGTCTTTTTACCGTCAACTGTTAGAATCGGATAATCCTCACCGGTGGTGCGTGTCTTTTCGGTATAGGAAGCATCAGCTCCAATCTTCACTCTTGGGATAGCCGTATGATTCTCATCAATTTCTTCATCACGATAGCGAGCAGGATATGACGCCTCAACGCGACCTGCATAGAGCAATTTACCATTGGGATCATTGTCACCCGTTATGGAGTTTATGCCCTCTCCGGTGTATACACCGCCTGTGAAAACTAAACGCTTATTTAAAAACCCTTTAGTCAACGTAATTCCCATATCACGGCGGTTAAACGTCTTCCCTCGAATAGACTCTGCGCGTTGCATAAATGCCGATTGATTTTGAGGAAGCAAGGAAGCCCAGCTAAATGGCAACTTATCGTAGCCGAATTGGAAACCGAAGTCATTCGACTTGCTGCGATACTCCGCAGTAGCCTGCATCAAAAACTCATCCGTTGGATCGGTCGAATAGATCGCCGGCAAATTGACTTGCAATTCATAGCGAATACGTTTCTCATCTGAGCCCTGAAAGCGCAGTACGGCAAAATCCAGATTGAATCGATTTTTATCCTTATTTAGCTCGGCTTCATCGTAAAATCGATGGTTGTAAAAGCTGGTTACGTAACCGGATATCTGTAAATTCTTATCGAATGTACCTATCGAAAATTGTGCGACACCACGCGTTACTAGACAACACAAAACGAGCACTGCAAATAATTTGATTTTCATGGTTTGTTCAATTTAAGTTCAACCCATTGCGCCGCGTCATCACTCAGAACAATTACCTTTTCACCTTGCTGAAAAACCAAACCCTCCGGATTAATCATCGGGACGCTCCACTGCATTTCCACCTTCTTTAAGTCCTTGCTTAACTTGTATATGGTCGCCTGCTCATCACTCAAAACATAGACGTGACCCCCATAATACGTTAGCGCACTGACCTCGTTAATCCCCTCAACACGGAAAGAAAAAAGAGGTTGTACTGCCTCGTTGAATAGCGTAAAAAACTGAGGGTCTTTCTCCGTAGATGCCAATAAGTTGCGCGACTCCTCAAGCCAAACCAAAGCTTCCACGCCTTCGTTTCGTCCACCACCGTGGTGCCATTGAACAGCATGAATCTCGTTCAGTGTAACAACATCGAGTACATGAATACGCTGAAGTGTTTCCTCGCTTACATAGCAATACTTATCCGAACACGTTATGGCCTCCACATCAAGCGACTCAAATGAGTGACTTTTGATTTGAGTCCCATCAGGAGCATATTCATAGAGAAACGCCTTGTCGGCCAATACTAGAAAATTCTCCTTCCCTGGCCAACTCGTGATATCAGAGGGCTCTGCGACCGACATTGAAGATTTTCGAATGACGTCAGCTTGTGCAATCACCTGTTGAATCGACAACATGAGAGCAAGTGTCAAAATAGTACGCATTGTTACTCCTGATTTGGTAAATTGGGGGTCGGGTTGGCAGAAACCGCCCAATTGGTTGAACCATCCGGAATGCGTGCCATGGAAACTCCCGGGTTTTGAAGGCCAAAGGTGTACTCGTCTACAACGACCCATTCTCCGGAACGTTTATGATACAAGCCGATATCATCACCCGATGAGGCTAGCTTAAAATTGGAGTGAATTTGAGTAATTGTCGTATCCTGTTCATCGCAATGAACCGTCAGAAATCCTCGGGGAAGTATCAATGTATCCGGTAACTCAAACATCGTGGTGTCAGCAAAATCATCGGTTACAAACCATTCTCCGGATGCCAAATAAATCGTATCGTTTGTCGTGTTGAACAATTCCACCCAATCGTTGTCTCCGGTTATAGGATTAAGTTCATTGTAAAACGCAGACTCCTTAGCCATAAACTCGTTAACACGCAAAGTTCCGTTGATAATGTTGTCAGCCCCGCCTTGTGGCTCCGACGGTGGGGGGAGCTCAAAAGTCCGATCTTTAGTGCAAGACCAAAAAGAACAAGATAGAAGTACAGTTACGCAAGCTAGCGTATAGGTAATTTTCATCTTGCAAATCAGCCCCGTTCGTTTGAATAGAATGTTTGAGAATGATTAACTGAACATTAAATAGCGCTAAGCAAATTGATTCTTTACTGATTTCTTTGTTAGTTTTTTGCATCAATTCCCATTCGGAATAAATCAT
>JAIYBR010000165.1 GCA_027488435.1 Flavobacteriales bacterium | reverse complement strand
CGATGGTGCCAAAGTATTGGTAGTCGCACACTACGCCGTCGGTGCTCGCAGAACCACCCGGGAACTGAGCGTAACCAAGAGTTCCACCACTGATATCGCACACCCACATGTTCAGGTATTTTCCGGCATTCCATGCGTTTGATCCGCCTGAAGTCGAAGATTTAACCGTGTTGTTTGTGCCGAATGAGGTTGCTGTGGTTGGCACACGCAAAACACCATTGGTTGGATTGCCGTTGGGGTCTACAGTAGCCAAACAGAACTCGATGTTTGAATCACTCGCCAAGCCGGCGAATGCGCCAGGCGTATTGGCAACGTCAGTATTTAGTTTGCGGAAGTCCTGATTCAGAACAGTGATTTGTGACTGTATCTGTGCATCGCTTATATTCTCTGCTGTGGTGTTGTAAACAACATGCACAACAACAGGAATGGTTACCAGCGCGCGTTCACCTTGCGGATTATTGATTAGAAAATCACGGGTAAACTGTTCAATTTCCTCCTGGCGATTAATGATGCCCGGATCTTCTTGTTCCAGCATCGTCTGATATTCAGTTGTGCCGCATATGCGCTGTGCAAAGGCCAACTGTTGCAAAGCCATAAAAGCTACTAAAAGAGTAAAGATTTGCTTCATCGTGTAAGATTTTTTATTTGACTTTTGTCTAAGAAATAGAATAAATGGATTCACACCAAGTATTTTGAGAGAAGAAGTTAAAACACACGATATCCAGGATAGTTCGCTACGTAGAATTTTGGAGTGGGCCACGGTCTTATCCAACTTGCTTTTTACCTTGTTGTACATCAATCAAAGCCAATGGGCATTTGCCATGGGCATCCTTGGTCCCGTGCTCCTATTAATTTTGAGTTGGCGCGAAAAATTATATGCCGAGCCGGTGTTGCAAGCAGTCTATATCGCATCGGCTGTGGTGGGTTGGCTCAACGTGCAAGGTGGGTGGTCGAAATGGCAAATAGAGTTAGAGGTTCATCTCTTTCTTTTCACATTGAGCGTCGGGATTGCAATTGTTTGGGGCGGCTGTTTAAAACGGTTCACTTCAGCGAATTTCCCTTACCTCGATGCGTTGGTGGCTTCTTGGGGAATGCTTGCCACCTGGCTCATGATGTATCAGGTACACGCTTGCTGGCTTTATCTTTTGGCCGTTAACGCGCTGTCAATTTTCATTTATTTACGCAGGCGTCTATTGATAGCTGCTTGTATGTTTGTGCTCTATTTTATAATGTCTATCGACGGATGTTTTCAGTTGCATTGGTTTGAGTTATGATCAGAATTGCCATTACGGGTCCGGAGTGTTGTGGGAAGTCAACGTTGTGCAATTGGCTTTCTGAGCGAATTTTCGATGCACGCGTTGTGAAAGAATATGCGCGTGAATATCTTCAAAAGAAAGGTAATGATTACGCCTATTCCCGAGAAGACGTTTTGCTCATTGCCCGTAAAACTTCCGAGCTACTTACGAAAGCATTTAAATCGAATAGTGACGCGCTCATTGTCGATACCGATTTTTATGTGCTAGACATTTGGTGGCGCGAGCGCTATGGAGAATCGAATGAGGAGATTTCCTTAATGAAGGAAACGTACGATTTCGATTTGTATTTGGTATGTCAACCCGATTTACCTTGGGAGTCCGACCCGCTTCGCGAAAATGAAGAAGATCGTGATCGGTTGTTTGCTCTTTACATGGAAGATTTGTTCAATGATGGAAAGACGGTGGAAGTAGTAAAGGGCACAGGAGAATTGCGCATGCAAGAAGTGCTCGATAAAATTCTGCGCCGATTTCCCAACCTCATGACCGACGATTGAGTCGTGGCTCAATGGTTTTCGCCAACAATATTCCCATGAGCATGCCTGCTAGATCTGCAAGCCAATCCAGCACATCGCCTGATCGCTCATCTGTAAACGAAAACTGAATCCACTCGAGGAGCGCGCCATATCCAGCGCACACCACCACAATTAAGACGACTGAATCACGCAGACTTCGTTTCGAATCCCTCGCCAGCAAGCTTATCCCGGCCAGAGCAAAAAATAAGATTCCGTGAACCCACTTATCTGCAAACGGAAAATCAAACCGGCGCGCCCGCTCCGAATCGACAGGCGCAACATGAACAACAAAAACAAGAGCCGCCCAAATCCATTGGACGGCTCTGAATATCTGTTTATTGCGGAATGAGCTTGTCATTGGCTCACCGTGGTTTTCAAATTAGAGTGAAGCTTCGTAGGCCGAAGCATCCATCAGGTGACTCATATCTGCACCTGCCTCCACCTTCACTTTTATCATCCATCCGCTTTGATAGGGGTCGTTGTTTACAGAAGCCGGATCGTCGGATAATGCTCCATTGACCTCAATAATTGTTCCTGCAATAGGCATGTATAAATCGCTCACGGTTTTCACGGCTTCTACAGTTCCGAATACTTCGTGTGCTGCAAACGACTGTCCGTTCGTTTCGATTTCTACAAAAACGATGTCGCCCAATTCACCCTGAGCAAAATCAGTAATGCCTATTGTTGCTACATCACCTTCGATGCGCACCCATTCGTGGTCTTTCGTGTACTTGAGGTCTGCTGGAAAATTCATAATTGATTTATTTCTGCACCAAATGTATGTGCAACCGCTTGCATGAAACGAATACAACATTGGAAACTTTAAAATTTCCCTTCTACTCGAAAATAAAAATTACATTCGTTGAAAATTGGAACATGGATTTCAGTACGACACAACTGTTGATTTTAGTATTGGTTGGCCTGTTTGCCGGTGCCCTGAGTGGATTTGTAGGAGTGGGAGGCGGCATCATCATAGTGCCGGCCATGATTTATTTTATGAATATGAATCAGATGCAGGCGCAAGGAGTGAGTCTTGCTCTCTTGATGCTACCCGTCGGGATTCTGGGTGTGATGAACTACTACAAAGCCGGCCATATCCAGTTCAATTATGTTTTCATTATGGCAGTAGGTTTTGTTCTAGGAAACTACTTCGGATCGAAATTCGCGATGCGTGTTCCGGAACACAAAATCAAATTCGTATTCGCATTGCTCATGCTTTATATCGCTGTGCAAATGTTGTGGAAGAGCGGTGCTAAATGGGCTTCTGAACTCTACTAGGCGAATGAGTTGTTCCAGATGATTCGTCGCCCTCTGCTTTAAAAGGAGGTTCTATTGAACCTTTCTCCTTTTCATTTCACGCTGAATAAGCGTGAGCTCGCGACCGGTCTGACCTTTCACCGAAGTGTTCTCTTGCGCACGACGAATGAGATAAGGAATCACTTCGCGTATCGGCCCATAGGGTAAATACTTCGCAACATTGAAACCCGCATTCGATAAGTTAAAGCTGATATGGTCGCTCATTCCGTAGAGTTGAGCAAAGTAAATTCGCTTGTCGTTCCTGTTGAGTTTTCGCTCATCAATTGCATGAGCCAAATGCAGACTGCTCTTTTCGTTATGTGTCCCTGCGCAAACAGAGATTCTGTCGATATGATCCAGGCAGAAAGTCACGGCTAAATCGAAATCCCGATCACTCGCTTCTTTGCTAGGTTGAATTGGATCGGCGTATCCTTTTTCTGCCGCGCGTGCTCGTTCCTTCTCCATGTAAGCACCTCGCACGAGTTTCACACCAAGAAAGAAATGTTGAGCGACTGCAAGCTCGTGCGATTTTTTCAAAAAAGCGAGTCGGTCGTGGCGGTATAGCTGAACCGTATTATAGACAATAGCACTCGTTGCATTGTATTTCGCCATCATCTTGTTGGCCAATGCATCAATCGCATCTTGTATCCAGCTGTCTTCGGCGTCTATAAAAATAGGCACATCAAATTGCGCTGCATGGGCGCAAATGGCATCAACGCGTGCCTCAACACGCTCCCACTCGAGTTGTTCTTTTTCCGAAAGTGCTGCAGATGCATTCACTTTTTCAAGCAACGAGAAGCGCGCAATACCGGTTACTTTGAAGACGCTGAAAGGAATTGATTGGCTGCGCGCCGCTTCCTGCACAGTAAGCATAATCTCGGCTTTTGTGTTCTCGAAATCGGCTTCACTCTCCTTTCCTTCGACCGAGTAATCGAGGATAGTTCCGATGTTAAACTTCCCCAGCGATTCAACCGCGTTTCTGCACTGGCCGATGTTCTCGCCACCGCAAAACTGCTTGAAGATATTCCCTCGCAACGCCCAGCCAATTGGGATGCGCAGGGCCAAAGCTATATTGGTGAATACGCGGCCAACCACTACCAGCGCAGGATTGCCAATCAGCTTGAAAAGCCAGTAGGCGCGCTTAAGCTCGGCGTTTGACTTGCCTCCGAAGGCAATTTCTGTATTATCGAGAGAGGGTTGCGGTTGAATTTCCATGCGCGGCGAATTTCAGCACTCTTTCCTGTTTGACAAAACAAATTTGATTGTAACCTACATTCGTAGCCCAAATAATCGGAAATGGAAAAATCAACCCAATACATCCTCGAAAACAAGCAACGTTTTCTCGACGAACTCTTCGAACTATTGCGCATTCCAAGTGTCAGCGCAGATCCTAAGTATACAGCCGATGTAGCTCGCTGTGCTGATAAGGTAGCTGAGCATTTGCGTAATGCCGGAGCAGATAAGGTTGAGGTTTGTCCAACCAACGGTCATCCGATTGTTTACGGTGAGAAGCTGATAGATGCCTCATTGCCAACCGTGCTTGTTTACGGTCACTACGATGTTCAACCGGCCGATCCGTTTGAGTTGTGGCACACTCCACCCTTTGAACCTACTATACGCACAACAGAAACTCACCCCGACGGGGCCATTTTCGCTCGCGGTTCATGCGACGATAAGGGACAAATGTTTTCTCACGTGAAGGCATTCGAAGCCATGATGAAAACAGATTCACTTCCGTGCAACATCAAGTTCATGATTGAGGGCGAAGAGGAATGCGGAAGCAATAATCTGGGCCCATTTGTTAAGGCAAATAAAGAACGTTTGAAGAGCGATGTCATCTTAATCAGCGACACTTCTATCATCGCTAACGATACTCCTTCCATCGATTGTGGATTGCGTGGATTGAGCTATCTGGAAGTAGAAGTAACCGGTTCCAACCGTGACTTGCACAGTGGAGTTTATGGCGGTGCGGTTTGCAATCCGATCAACATTCTGGCAAAGATGATTGCCAGCATGCACGACGAGAATAACCATATCACCATTCCCGGTTTCTACGACAAGGTGCAAGAGCTAACGGCAGCCGAGCGTGATGAGTTGAACAAAGCACCTTTCGATGTTGAAGCATACAAGCGCGACTTAGACATCGACGAAGTATGGGGAGAAAAGGGATATACAACTATTGAGCGCACAGGCATCCGTCCAACGCTCGATTGCAATGGAATTTGGGGTGGATACATTGGCGAAGGCGCAAAAACAGTATTGCCATCGAAAGCGTTTGCCAAAATTTCGATGCGCCTGGTTCCTAATCAGGTGAGCGATGAGATTACCATGCTTTTCCAAAAACATTTTGAAAGCATCGCTCCAAAAGGCGTTCGTGTAGAGGTACACCCTCATCACGGCGGCGAGCCTGTGGTGACTCCAACCGATTCAAAAGCATATAAAGCAGCAAGCGATGCCATGACGAAAACCTATGGCAAAAAACCAATACCTACGCGCGGTGGAGGTTCTATTCCAATCGTAGCTTTATTCGAAAAGGAATTAGGAGTGAAGACGGTACTCATGGGTTTTGGTTTGGACAGCGATGCACTTCACTCACCCAATGAGCACTACGGAGTATTTAATTATTTCAAAGGGATAGAGACCATCCCATACTTCCATCATTATTTCGCTCAAGGTTGATGAAATTCAGAAAAGGATTCTGGTTATTGTTCATCTTGGTATTTGCCCTTCAAGGATGCAGGGTGTATCGCGATGTGGAGTTCAAGGGTGTCAAGGAAACGCGGTTCACGAGCTTCAATGCGCAAGGTGTTTCGTGCGATTTCGATGTGGAAGTTTATAACCCGAATCCCTACAAGATAACACTGATGCAATCTGACGTGAATCTTTTCCTAGAGGGCACCCGATTGGGAAAAGTTCAGTTACCTGAGTCAGCAGTTTTGCAAGCCGAGAAAAGCACCGTACTTAAACTCACTTGCACAGCGGAGCCATCGAGCATTCCGACGATTGTTGGAGGAGCCATAGGCCTAGTCTTCAAAAAAGATATCGTCGTCGAAGGCCGGGGTAATGTGACGGCCAAGGCGTTCTTGGTTACTAAGACGGTTCCGGTAGAATTCAAGCAGCGAATTAAAAAGGAAGACCTCGGTTTTTAGTCAAGCCATTGATTTTCAAGCAACATTCTATCGACAATCGAAAAAAATATAGCAACTGCTTGAAAAATGTGAGATGCCTGCTATATTTGCGCCCCCCAAAAGGGAGTTTTGTGTAAAATCGTTTAAAAAATTGAGTCATGAGTAAGCGTACCTACCAACCATCGAACACCAAGCGTCGTAACAAACACGGCTTCCGCAAGCGCATGTCATCCGTAAAGGGTCGCGCGGTGTTAGCTGCTCGTCGCAAGAGAGGTCGCAAGAAATTGTCTGTATCTAGCGAGCGTCGTCACAAGGGTACTGTTCGTCTGTAACAGTTCTCGGTGTTAAAATATTCGGGCCGCCTTTTGGCGGCCTTTTATTTTGGTAGTAAAAAGTAAATCAAGATGAAAATTGCTGTGAATACGCGGTTGTTGCTTCGGGGTAAACTCGACGGCATTGGTTGGTTCACGCATGAAATTCTATCGAGAATTGTTCGGGACCATCCGGAGCATGAATTTCACTTTCTATTTGATCGCCCCTATGACGCCTCATTCCTTTTTGCGCCCAATGTGCATGCCCACGTTGTGAGCCCTCAGGCCAGGCATCCCTTGCTGTTTCGCATTTGGTATAATTGGATGATTCCACGAAAGTTGAAGCAACTTGGAGCAGATATTTTTGTTTCGCCCGACATGATAGTATCGCTGCGAGCCAAGTGCAAGCAAATAGTTGTCTTGCATGACTTGAATTTCGAACATTATCCGCAAGATTTGCCTGCACACATCGCCCGTTACTTAAGCAGCCAAACGCCCCTGTTCGCGCAGAAAGCCGACTCCATTATTACGGTAAGTCAATTCAGCAAATCCGATATTGTGAAACAATACGGCGTGCAGCCATCTAAGATTCATGTTGTTTATAATGCCGCCCAGCCTTCATACCGTGTCTTGAGCGAAGAAGAGAGAAAAGAAGTTCGCGATGAATGGACGCAAGGCGTTCCCTATTTCATATTTATCAGCTCCATACATCCACGCAAAAATTTACAGCGTCTGCTATTGGCGTATGATCAGTTTCGACGCGAATCGGGTCAGGAGGTAAAGTTGTTAGCGGTTGGCCGAAGATTCTGGAAGAATGAGATTCTTGATTCAACGTTACGACAAATGAAGTTCGCAGATGATGTGATTTTTACGGGTCACCTGGAACAAGCCGCTTTGTGCAGAGTGTTGGGCGGAGCTTTATCGTTGGTCTATGTGAGTTACTTCGAAGGATTCGGTGTCCCCATAGTGGAGGCCTTTCAGAGCGGTGTACCCGTTATTACCTCCAACGTGACTTCCATGCCGGAGGTAGCCGATGATGCGGCTTTGCTCGTCAATCCCCTTAATGTAAATGAGATTGCCCAGGCCATGCTGAATATTTTTCAAGACCCGGAATTGCGGGCAGGACTTATAGAAAAAGGGCTGAGTCGCGCGACCCAATTTAGTTGGGAGCAATCGGCCAAGGACTTCTGGAACGTTATTGAGCATACGACGAAGGCATAATGGGCGGGCTTAAAAAATTTCACAGGAAAGGAGTATTGGAAGCCGGGTGCGATGAAGCCGGTCGCGGTTGTCTCGCAGGGCCAGTAGTAGCTGCGGCTGTAATACTACCGGTTAAATTTGATCATCCTCTTCTCGATGACTCAAAGAAATTAACTGAATCTCAACGAGAGCTCTTGCGCCCCATCATTGAATCGAATTCGCTGGCTTGGGCAGTAGGTGTCGTTGAGGTGCGTGAAATAGATGAGATCAATATTCTGAACGCCTCATTTCTAGCCATGCACAGGGCCATTGATCAATTGACTAGCAGACCCGAACTATTGTTGATTGATGGGAATCGATTTAAACAATACAACAACATTGAGCATCAATGCATCATTAAAGGAGATGGTATTTATCGATCCATTGCCGCAGCATCGGTATTGGCCAAAACGCATCGCGATAAATTGATGAAAGGATTGCATGAGCAATTTCCTGCATATGGCTGGGGAAAGAATAAAGGATACCCAACTGTGGACCACCGTATGGCAATTGGAAAACATGGGGCTTGCTTTCATCACCGAATGTCGTTCACCCTTCTTCCAAAGCAACTTCAGCTCGACATCTAAATCTGTTCGGATTTTATTATTTAAGCGCCAAGACGCAATGAGAACTCCGCAGAAATGCAACTGCACTGAAACAACAGAAATATTCTATTGATTTCTATCTGCGGCTATCGTGCAATCAGAAACTTCTCAGTCACTCGCCCTTCGGCAGTGTAGAGCGTTATCAAATAAATACCATTCGGCAGTTCTTCCTTGGTTGTGATGATCACCGAGCTGCTTTCATGAATGGCGGCCAAATTAGTGGACCCAATCAACTGTCCACTGAGATTGTACACTTCACAAATTGCATTGCCGGTGAGAAGAGATTCCGAGGAGTTTACTGTAATTTCATTTCCGGTAATGCTCATGATGGTTACGTTGCCCGATTCGAGCACCGGCGCAATTTCTTCCTCCAAACTATAGAATTCTGTCCACTTGTTTTCGCCCAGAAAATCTTCCGGAAGCATTCCAATGGCGGGAGTGGGGAACGAACAGCATGCTATGGTCGACCCGGCTGAAGGCGAGGCGCTGCTTCGGAACCCAACGAAACACGGCCAACCCCAATCGGATTGCTGTCCGGGAATGATCACCGTTTGACCGCTGGCATTGGTAAATGTGGCCGGAAGCACTCTGCACTGAGCCTGCAGGATATACACCTGGTTGAGAGGTATGGGGTGAGCGGCGGGATAGAAAAAGTAATTGCTTCCCCAATTGGTCGTAATCGCTCCTCCAATTGGGTTGTAGGGGTTGGAGGCACATGGATTTACCGGCATAAGACGGAAACGATATTGATCCATGCCCGGAATCGCTGCAGTAGTCATCTGTGGTCCTGTTTTATTGCGCCACAGACAATAGTTCGAAAGCCCGCTTGTAGCATTTGTGGGTGTGATGTTTGCGTATGGAAAACCACATGAATTGAAGATGCAGGGTCCGCACCATGCAGGATTACTGTTGCACCGCTTGACACGGACATACACTTGGTATACCTTTCCGTATCTGAAATAATTCACATAGGGGTTTGTACTCGTCAAGAAGATCGGTGAAGTACTCCACGGAGTAATAAATTCAGTGAGTCCGTTATCTGTAACAAACCGGAACTGATATTGAAAACCAGCCCCGACATTACTGGCAGAAACCGAGTTATTGAATACTTCGCAAATAGTCCCTCCGCATGAAACAGTGCCCGATGACGCGCTAATGATAGGACAAATT
>JAIYBR010000058.1 GCA_027488435.1 Flavobacteriales bacterium | reverse complement strand
TTTCATGAAGCTAAAGGTTTCATTAGAATAATCACGAAGGTAATGTTTCTAGAGTTCTCCCATATTCATACCGATGGAGAAGTGGAATTGCCCTCGCGCCATATCGGGGTAGGAAGGCAAATCGTCGAGTCTCCAGCCGTAATCAAAGCCAAGCAATCCGAACATGGGAAGGAAAATGCGTAACCCTGTTCCTGCAGAACGGTATACTTGGTATGGACTGAATAACCGAAGGTCGCTCCACGTATTGCCCGCCTCTGCAAATGCCAGCATGAAAATAGTTGCGCTCGGATTGGTTGACAACGGATATCGTAGTTCTGCGCTGTATTTGGCGATAGCCGGCGCTCCCGTATTTTGGTTGGGCGATGTGAGTGACAAATCGTCGTAGCCGCGCAAGTTCACAATTTCGCGCCCATCGAGTAGGAAGCCACTCAAGTAAACACCGCCAAGATAGAAGCGTTCGAATGGAGTGAGTCCAAGGTTTTTGTTGTATGACCCGATGAAGCCTATGCCGACATTGGTATGAAGTACAAACTTGCGCTCTTTGTGTTTGTTAAGTGCGGTATACCAGTTGGCGGTAAACTTCATTTTGTAGTATTCTACCCATTTAAAGCGATCGGCGGAAGAGAGATTTTCATAGTCGTAGCTCTTTCCTCCAAAGCGTTCTGAGAAAAATTTGTAGGGCGGTGTTATTTTCGAAGTGAACGTTATTTGTGATCCATACGTTGGATAAATTGGTTCACTGGTTGAGCTTCTTGATATCGTCAAATTATAGGCAATATTATTTGCGGTTCCGTTGGAAAAATCTCCGAAGAATGCTCTGTAGTTATTCAAGATAAATCGTTGGTAAGAAACACCGGTGGACAGAATGAAATAGTCATCGGGCTTTTGTAAGCGCGTACCTATGTTTATAGATCCACCAATAACTAACAGCTCCTGTAAATTCGGATTTGGATCACCAACAGAGTAATTGTCCCGCAAAAAGGAGTTGTTGTCTAAATCGCTTTGACGGAGTTTTTTAAGTTGGCCGTTGGTTTGTCTTGAAATACTCGAGGAAACTGTGAGCGAAGTGGGTTTCTTGCCTCCCAACCAAGGCTCTGTAAAGGAGATGTTATAGGCTTGAAAGAATACTCCGTTCGACGAAGCACTCAACGATAGTCTCTGACCATCGCCGGTTGGAAGAGGGCTCCATGCCGACTTCTTGAAAAAATTGCGCATGGAGAAGTTGGTGAAGCTTAGTTGCAAGGAACCAACCACTCTTCCTCCTCCCCAACCTCCACTAAGCTGTATTTGGTCGTTGGGCTTCTCTTCAAGCACATACTCTAAATCAACAAGTCCTTCTTCAGGTCTGGGATTAGTGCGAACGTCAAATGCTTCTTGATTGAAATAGCCCAGAGAAGCCAATTCTCGTTGTGTTCTAATAATATCGCTTCGATTGAAAAGTTCTCCGGGGCGTGTTCTAATCTCACGGAATATAACGTGATCATTGGTTTTCGTATTCCCACTCACTTTTATTTGTCCTATGCGAAATTGCTTTCCCTCATTCATGCGAACTTCTATATCGATACTGTCGGGCTCCACAAGCGTTTCAACCGGGAATGCATAGAAAGCCAAATACCCATCATCCGTATAGAGAGACGAGAGGTCAATGCCTTGGGGATTGAAATTCAGGCGTGTTTCGAGCAACTCTAGGTTGTAGATGTCACCACGGCGTATATTCAATACGCTGTCTAGTCTGCCTGTTGTGTATTTTGTGTTGCCGACAAAGCTCACGTTTCTGAAGAAGAAGCGTTTGTCTTCTTCAATTTTCATATAAATGCCAATGCGGTCATTGCTGATTTTGTAGACAGAGTCAGTCGCTATTTTGGCATTGCGGAAGCCTTTCTTGTTGTATTTAGCAATAATTTTCTGCTTATCTTCTTGGTATTTGTCGTCGAGGTATTTTGACGATTTAAAAATCCTTTTAAAACCTCTTTCTTTTGTTTCCTTCATGGTGCGTTTGATGGCCTTTACGCTCATCACAGGATACATCTTTTTAGTTTTCAAAAACAAAAGCTCTCTTTGCTCCATGGCAATACCCGCACCCTCAATGTTAATTTCTTCAATTTTAACGCGATTGCCTTTATTCACATCGAAGACCAGTATAACACCATTTTGCAGAGTGGCATCAGGTCTTTCCGAGATGCTAACCGTTGCACCGTAATAGCCTTTCTCGATGTAATAGTCTTTGATGGTTTTAATAGCGTTGTTTTTAACATTCGCTGTGCTGATTGTCATGGTGCGCAGGTCGAGCTTTTCGCGCAAATTGTCGGCTTCGGATTTTTTTATGCCATTGATAACGTATTTCGTCATTCGAGGCGACTCTCTTAAGCTAATGACTAAAAAAACTTCATTGCCACGAAACTCAGCAGCATAGATGCCAATATCAGTGAAAAGCCTTTGCTTCCAGAGTTTCCGAATAGCATCTGTAATCTCATCTCCGGGAATGGTAATTTCATCACCTTCTTGCAATCCGCTGAATAGCTTGATGGCCTGAACATCTGTAAACTCTGATCCTAAAACAGTGATACCTGCTATCCTATAATTCAATGGAGCGGCGTAATCTATTTGATTACCGATAATAGTTTGGCCATAAACCACATTGGACAGTATGCTCAGTGAAAATAGAACCAGTAGAAAACGGAACTTCAGGAGGCACAACCCCTGCAGTGAAGCAACTAGTTCTGTCTGTTTAAATTTCATGCTATGGTTCGTTGGGAGTGAAGGGTGATAGTGCGTCTCCTGTAATTTGTTCCGAAGTTTTACCAAACCTTCTCTCTCGCGATTGGAAATCTACAATTGCAGCGTAGAAGTCCTCTTCTTTGAAATCTGGCCATAGCGTTTCAACAAAATACAGTTCTGCATAAGCGATTTGCCACAACAGAAAATTACTGATGCGCTCCTCACCGCTTGTGCGAATTAAAAGTTCAGGGTCCGGAAAACCTGCTGTCGAAAGTTTTTTGGCAAATAGCTCGTCAGTGATGTCTTGAGGCTGTATACCTTCTGCGACAATTTGCTTTACAGCGTGCGTTATTTCCCATCGAGCACTGTAGTTCAGAGCTAGTATTAAGTTCAGCTTATTATTGGTCGAGGTATGAGCGATAGCTCGTTTGAGTTCAGAATGACATTCACTGGGAAGTTTGTCTAAATCGCCAATGGCATGCATGCGCACTTCATTTTCGTCGAGCTCAGGCAGCTCACCTATAATCGACTGCACCAATAAATTCATCAATGCATCTACTTCTTCCTTCGGTCTGTTCCAGTTTTCCGTAGAAAATGCGTAAAGAGTCAAGAACTCAACACCACTGCTTTTGGCTGCTCGCAGCGCCAAACGAACCGATTCAACACCTTGATAGTGACCGAAGGTTCGTTCCCTCCCTTGGCTCTTTGCCCAACGACCGTTCCCATCCATGATGATAGCAACGTGGCGAGGAGCTCGCGATTTATCGATTTGGTTAAGTAAACTCATTCGGTTCTCCCGCTTGCAAGTCACGGTTGAGCACGCAAATTTACTACTTTATGTGTACTGATTCGATGCTAAAAAAGGTTGGAAATTGAAGTTATCGACTATTCGTGCTCCCAGCAAGTGGTAGCCTTCCGGTCGAAGCGAACGTTGAGTGAAATCATGGAGAAGAAATAAAAGTCATTCCTTCCCGGATCTCCTCGTTGAAGTCCGCCGTTGCTGCTGCCATCGACAGTTGTTATCTCTTGTCGAATGCTTCTATCAGCAAGGCGAGCAGCCAGCTCGCCGTTGTAATCTCGAAGTAATTCGGGGTCCATGTATTTGCCGGAAATATCGTCGATGTAATCGGTCCATGTTTTTCGAACACCCCACTCTATGCTCAAACCGAAAATGGCATATAGATTTGTTTTAATTCCAACGCCGAACGGAACCGAAAACATAGTGGTCTTGTATTGTTCCTCCCCAAATTCGGTTCCCTGACCTTCTGTGCCGAGTGGCTGTAATTCATACCACGTGCCTCGGTAATTAGCCATGGGTCGCATCCTGTAATAGGCCAATCCTCCAAAAAGATATGGCGAAAAAGGAAATTTTCGATTACCCAATTGATAGTTGAAAAAGTTCAGTTCGCCTTGCAAGCTACCCTCTATAATCTGGTTTCGGAAACTCAGATTTCGGTTCCTGATCCATGGGTCTTCACTATCAGAGTCACGCGCATCTATGACGTGATATAGCACGCTTGTTTTTAATGTCCAACGTCGATTGAAGTTGTTGCGAAACGAAATGCCACCTCCACTTTTCAAACGTGTTCCGAAGTGCTCATAGGGGTTTATCTCTCCCAAGTAATAGCTGGTGCCGAATAGAATTCCCACGTCCTTGCTTCGCTCGAATTTGTTTTTCTGAGCGGATACCGAAATACAGGATATGGCCATCACGATGGTGAAGAAGAATTTCACGGCGTTGACAACGGGACCTGATTTCATGTATTGCCGATATACGTATTAGAATGTGAGAATGTTCCGTTTATCGCGGTTTTGTGCGGGCATCATGACCCCAACCCATTTTTTGACGAATAGTGTTGAAGAATCCCATACCCGGTAAACTAATCATGTATAGTTCGAAAGTAGCCCTGGTTAAATCAATGATGGTCTCATTATCAACCACAAAGGAGCGACTATCCAATGTGAGTGTGAAGTGTGGTTCGCGGCCCTCTGCTCGAAGGGAAACTTTGCTTGTATTGGACAAAACAAACGGCCTCACATTTAAATTGTGTGGGGCGATTGGGGTGAGGATAACGTTGTTGCTCTCCGGCATAATAATCGGCCCGCCACAACTCAACGAATAAGCCGTTGAACCGGTTGGTGTGGCCACTATAAGTCCATCAGCCCAATACGTATTCATGAACTGATCATTGATGTAGGCATGAATAGTAATCATGCTGCTTCGCTGCTTATTCGTGAGAGTAACATCATTCAATGCATAGGGAAAATCACCAAAATCTTGTTGCTCACTGCGCACTTCAATCAAGGAGCGTTTGTCCAAGGTGTAATCTTTATTCACCAGCGCTTCAATAGCCATGTCAATGTCATTTCCCGAAACCGGAGAAAGGAAGCCCAGTCTTCCAGTATTAATGCCCAAGACGGGTATACGCGTGTCCCGGATGAGCGCCGCTGTTTCGAGTAGTGTTCCATCTCCCCCTACACTGAGCAAATAGGACACATTTTGCAAATCTTCAGTTGTTCTGAAAATTTCAATCGTGCTGGGTAAGGTGACTTTTTGGGATAGGAACAGGTAAAATTTTTCATGCACCAATATGCCTATGCCACGGCGCACCAATGCATCGAACAGCTTTTCTATGCTGTCGGTAAATTCTTGGTCAAAACGTTTTCCGTAGAGGGCAATTTTCACAGTACTTGAATTGAATTGCAAATAAACAAAATAGCCATTCGCATCCGACGAACACCTCTCATTCATTTACATGATGATGGCATGATTCAAATGTTTAAGATTCTCATCAACTCGTCGTAACGTTTGCGCAAGTCTTCCGTGTAGGCCAATTCCTGATACGATGCTTTAATGGTATAGCCAAATCGCTCGAAGCTGCTCAGAATGGCGTTGATGTCGGGCTGATTGATTTTGAGATTAACTTCTACTTTACCTCCTTCGCCTGGACTGAGTGAGGTACTCAGGATTTTTGCATTGTTTTCTTCGATGATTCGCGAAATCTGCTGCATGCTGTAATCTTTATCCCACAGCTCAAGCACGATAATTCCTCCACGTTGATTGGCACCTTGCATTTCTGCTAATTGCTCAACAAGATTTTCCATTCGAATAGAACCCAGGTATGTGTTGTCCGGATCAATAACGGGTACGATGCTCAGGCGATGCTCACTGGCTATTTTCAGTACATCCAAAATGTGCGTGTCTGGATTTACGGTGGCTTTAATTAGCGGTAAACCGGTCGGGTCGCCTTGCAGATTTTCAAGCTCCATCAAGGAATCTTCCGCGATAAGACCGAGCAGCTTCCCATTTTCAACAACAGGCAAATGTGCGATGCGAAATTGATCCATCAAGTCCAACGCTCCCATCGGTTCGTCGCTCGCGCAAAGGGATGGTACATCGGAAATAAGAAGTTTTCGTGCCGTAATCATCGGGTGTTTATTGAGGGTTTCAAGCTGTTAAACCTAACAGACTTTGTAAAAGTTGCAGCATTCGCTGAATACAGCCGATAAAAATTGCCAACTTATTCACATTCGTCCGATGAAAGGAATGAAATGAATTGAAATCAATGTGCTGACTTGTTTTGAGTCGGTCTATATGCTCGTTTCTTTGCCACGAATACGATGTCATGAAAAAACTGAGTGTAAACATCAACAAGATAGCTACACTGCGCAATGCAAGGGGCGGGAATGTGCCCGATGTTGTGGAGGCCGCGCGCAGAATAGAGCGTTATGGTGCAGACGGAATTACGGTTCATCCACGTCCCGATGAAAGGCATATTCGCCGGAGTGATGTTTACCTATTGAAGGAGGCAATAACAACCGAATTCAATGTGGAGGGTTATCCTTCGGCCGATTTCATGGATCTGGTGTTGCAGGTTAAGCCTCATCAGGTAACACTCGTCCCCGATCCGCCCGATGCCATCACCTCTAATGCCGGATGGGATGTTGTGAAATATCAAGATTTTTTGAAAGGGATAGTTGCTGAATTGAAAAGCGCCGGTATTCGAGTGAGTATTTTTCTGGATGCTGTTCCAGAGTTGGTCAGTCACGCAGCTTCCACCGGCACCGACCGCATTGAATTGTATACAGAGTCATACGCCAACGGATATTCGAAAAACAAAGAAGAGGCAATTCGGCCTTTTGTACTGACGGCGACAGAAGCGCAGAAGCTTCAACTCGGATTGAATGCAGGGCACGACCTGTCATTCGAAAATCTCCGCTATTTCTCGAATTGCTTACCTGGTTTGCTAGAGGTTTCAATAGGTCATGCCCTCATTAGCGATGCGCTTTATTGGGGACTGGAGAACACTGTAAGTCTCTATAAACGTGAACTGCTCGCTCCATGAAACTTTTCTATCGAACGTTAGGCGAAGGCCCTCCGCTTCTTGTCCTGCATGGACTTTTTGGAAGTTCAGACAACTGGCAAACGCATGCCAGGGTCTTTGCTGAAACGCATACCGTATATCTCATCGATCAACGGAATCATGGTCATTCTCCTCACGCCGAAGAAATGAATT
Source organism: Flavobacteriales bacterium (assembly GCA_027488435.1). Taxonomy (GTDB): domain Bacteria; phylum Bacteroidota; class Bacteroidia; order Flavobacteriales_D; family Sanyastnellaceae; genus JAIBBG01. Next base: position 48,197 of record JAIYBR010000058.1, on the reverse strand, counting down.
ATGACCTCATGGCGCACGATCTTTTTGAGCTTGTTGCAGAACTGGGTTTGCGCGACGTGAGGATTATTGGTCATTCTATGGGAGGGAAGACCATAATGCGATTTGCGCAGCAATATGGTTTCCTCATCGATCGCATGGTCGTTGCCGATATGGGCATGAAGGCCTATCCACCACACCATGATCAAGTATTTCAAGGATTATTCGCTGTGGACGTGAAGCACTGCTCGTCGCGCAAAGGTGCAGAGGAACGGCTATCTGCTTTTGTCTCAGACCAGGGCACACTTCAGTTTCTGCTGAAAAATCTGTTCTGGAAGGAGCCGGGCTTGCTCGATTGGCGCTTCAATCTGGAGGTTCTTTTTCATGAGCAATCTCAGTTGATGGCTGCTTTGCCGTTGGAGCGCATAGATTCTCCTGCACTTTTTTTAACCGGTGGTAAAAGTCATTATGTCACAGATTTCGACCATGCATTCATTCGCAATCTCATACCCAACGTGCGATTTGAGACAATGCAAAATGCAGGTCACTGGCTGCACGCTGAAGATCCTCAAGCTTTCATTCAGCATTGTCTCGACTATTTTAATTCATGAATTTTCACAAAGCTCTATAGGTGTGTACATTTGCCGATGTATACATATTCCTTATGAACAACGACAAAAAAATTCTCGTACCGACCGATTTTACGAAAGTGAGTGACACCGCCATCGAACATGCACTTCTGGTGGCAGGCACTATTAACGCTTCGATTCATGTGATGCACGTTGTGGAGAGCAAAAAACAAATTGCTGAAGCGCGCCTGAAATTGGAGGCCTTGCGCGATCGTGTTAAACGAGAGAACAATGTTGAAGTTGGTGTTATTGCTCGTATAGGCAGCGTCTTCGAAGACATTGACAAGGTGGCCGTAGAGATTGAAGCGAACCTCATTATCATGGGAACGCATGGCATGCGCGGTATGCAATTCCTTACAGGAAGCCGCGCATTGAAAATCGTTACAGAAAGTTCGGTTCCTTTTATCGTTGTTCAGGAGCGCGACATACGCGATCATGGCTATCGTAAGCTGGTTGTGCCGCTCGATTTGCATAAAGAGACTAAACAGAAGTTGAGTTTAGTGGCCGACATGGCTAAGTATTTCGGCTCTGAAGTACATCTTATCTCTCCGGGTGAAACCGACGAATTTTTGCGTAATCAACTTGAGCGCAATATCATTTTCGCGAAGGAATATCTCGAAGAAAAGGGAATCCCATACAACGTTGAAATCACCGAAAACAAATCAGACGATTTTGTGCGCGACATGCTGAAGTACTCTGCAGGTATTGATGCCGATTTGATTTGCATCATGAATTTCTACGACAATAGTATCATGAGCTTCTTCAGTAGCAACTACGAACAGCAAGTTATCACCAATGAGGCGCAAATCCCTGTGTTGTGTGTAAATCCGGTCGATACCTATGTGGTTGACCGAGCGATTTTCTCGCACTAGTGGTCCACGTGCTTTTCAATGTACTTGATGAACTCGCCCGCAATGTCTTTTTGCGTGGCTCCTTCAATGCCTTCTAAGCCTGGTGATGAATTGACTTCGATGATAAGCGGTCCTCGGTCGCTTTGAAGCATGTCGACCCCTGCGATACCCAGACCAAGTGCTTTCGCGGCCTTGATGGCGGCAATTTCTTCCTGACGACTGAGCGTAATTACTTCGGCTGTCCCTCCGCGATGCAGATTCGAGCGGAACTCTCCTTCTTTCGCCTGGCGTTTCATGGCTCCAACCACTTGTCCATCGATAACAAAGGCACGGATGTCGGCACCTTTTGCCTCGCGAATAAATTCTTGAACGATGACACGTGCCTTCAATCCATTGAATGCTTCCATCACACTGATAGCCGCCTTATCGTTATCAGCCAACACTACACCCAGGCCTTGAGTGCCTTCGAGCAACTTGATGACTACAGGTGTACCCCCAACTTCGGCGAGAATTTTATCGACGTCTTTCGAGTAATTGCTGAAAACGGTTTTGGGCAGTCCTAGGCCTGCTCGCGAAAGAATCTGCATGCTGCGCAGCTTGTCGCGCGAGCGCACTAACGCTTGGGATTCAACCGCACTAAACACATGCATCATTTCAAACTGACGCACAACCGCAGTTCCATAGAAAGTGACCGATGCACCAATACGCGGAATGATTGCATGCACATTCGTAATCTCTTCCCCTTTATAGATCACCTTGGGTTTTTTCTTCTCAATAACGAGATTGCATTTTAAATGATCAAGCACACGAATGTTGTGTCCGTGCTGTTCGCCGGCTTCAACAAGGCGGCGAGTGCTGTAGAGCTTCGGGTCGCGCGAGAGGATTACGATGTTCATGTCGAAAAAAGTGGTGCCTAAGGTAACGCCCGTCCTTGTTAGGCTGGCGTTAAAGATGTATGATTATTATGCGAATAAGGAATAATAGGACTGAAGATGGCGCGGGTCGTTGGCATGTGCATGACCGTATGACTTTGCTCCATTGCTCCAAACGTTATATTCTGCTTGATTCATGGAATGGGACACTCTCAGAATTTCTGTAAACGATTTTTCCTCAAGCGGCAAATCCCAGCCGGCATTAGCCGTCTTTAAGTTGCGCCACGGAGTTCGGTCACTGATGATGACCGGCTTACCGTGTTGAAGAGCTTCGGCAATAGCATGGCCAAAGTTTTCGCCCCAGGTTGCCATGTAAAAGAAGTGAGCATTCTGTAAGGCATTCGGAATTTCTTCCGGTGCAATTTCTCCTGGAAATGAAATACGTGCGCCTTCAATCTGTGACGCAAGTTGTTTGCATTCGTTTAAGTAAGCTTCATCTTGTTGCGTTCCGAAAAAAGCACATTCAACACCTGTTTTAAGTTCTGCGCATTTCAAGAATTGAATGGCCTCACGAATTCCCTTTTCAGCGCTGATACGCGCAATGCTCACAAGCCTCAAACTGCCGCTTTCTTTTTCCACCGGTTCATCATTACTGTCCATGATAGAAGCCAGATTGGGGGCAACGAAAACCGTACACGATTTTCCGTAATGATGTTTTATTTCTTGCTTTTCCTGTTCGTTGGTGGCATGCCAGCGAATGTTGTTGAACCAGCCGAGTAATCTTGAAACGAACAGGAATATTTTTTTCTTTTTCGATTTAATGGAGAGTGCTCCTGGCTTTAGCATGCCGCGAGGCGCTAGCACACAACGTTCAGCCATTCCCATGGCGCGAGCTGTGCGCAAAGGCAGCAATGTGAAGATGGGCGAAAAGAGTGAGTTGAAATAGATGTAGTGGAATGATTGTTCCTTCAGAATTTTTTTGACGAAAAGTGCCGTTACATCTTTTTGGTCAACATAGCATACCTGCACATTGGCTCTATGTTGGGTCCATGCACCGCGTTGAATGCCCTCATAAGGTTGGGTGCTGTGATGGTCCGTGATGCGCGTCACAATCCAGAAATCGATATCGAGACTGTGCACCAGGTTGGCCAGCGAACGAATGGGGCCACCGGCTTTGTATCCGGGCAGAAACCAATCACTGAATACCAGTATTTTTTTCCTAGTGTGCATCGTGATGTTTTACCCAATGTCCCAAAACAACTAATGGCCATATGCGCGACCACGTAATTCGCTTATCGCCCGCCAGAAAGCGTCTCCATAAAGCAACGACTTCATCGTGTTGAATTACTTCCACTTGTTTCAATGCGATTAGTTGCTCTTCACAAAAGGACTTCAATTCACTTCGCATCCAGACCGCCCATGGAAATGTGAATCCCATTTTAGGTCGGTCAATAATTTCTCGTGGAATTAAATCGCCAACAGATTCCGTGAGTAATTCTTTCGGCGTATGCGGAAATTTGTGCTTGTCGCTGACACCGAGAACGAACTCGATGAGTCTGTGATCGAGAAATGGAACACGGATTTCTAGTGCATGCGCCATACTCATTTGATCGGCATCGCGTAGCAGTACATTTTGCATGTAGGTAGACATTTCGAGCACGCTCACCTTCGAAAGCGTGGGCATTCGAATACCGCTCACAGCTTGCGACAGGAGTTCCACGCAATTGCGCTCTAAAGGTCTTTGCTTAAGCAGTCGATTCACTTCGCTTTCATAGAGTACCTGACGGGTGAGTGGGTAGAAATGCGCTAAGTCGATACGCTCTTGTCCTAGCGCAGCAGCTATTTTTTCCGAAGCCGCAGAAGGCTTTACCGCGCGAACGAGTGCGCCCATATTTTTTCGAATAGCGACGGGCAGACTATTCAACCATTGTTTGGTTTCAAGTGCCTTCATGCGACGAAACACATCGTACCCGGCAAACACTTCGTCGCCGCCAAGTCCGCTCAAAGCCATCTTAACACCCGCTTCACGTGTGGCCTTTGAAACCACATAGGTATTAGGTCCGTCGCCGCTGGGATGATCCATGGCTTGCAATGCCTCGGGCACCATCTGAAGGAAGTGATTCGCGCTAAGTTGAATGGCAGTATGCTTCGTGTTGAATCGCTTTGCAATGAGCTCAGAGTAAGGGCTTTCATCATACGCCTGTTCGTTGAAGGTAATCGAAAATGTGTTGACAGGATGAGAAGAAATGCGACTCATCAGGCCTACCACAATGCTGGAGTCGATGCCTCCGGAAAGAAATGCGCCAAACGGAACATCGGCACGCATGCGCAATTCGACACTCGAACGAAGTAGTTCGTTGATGTGCTTGTGAATGCTTTCCTTCGACTCACTGCCATCGAGGCGAACACGGTTATCTGTCAGATCCCACCAGCGCTCTGTGCGAATTCCCTTTGCATCAACGACCATGCGATGTCCCGGCATGAGCATATATACGCCTTCGATAATGGTATGAGGCGCGTGAACGGTCTGATATCGCAGATAATCAGCTGCGGCATTGGCATCGATTCGGCGTTCAATCCAGCCGGTAGAAAGGATGGCGCGTATTTCCGAAGCGAATACAAAACCCTGCTCTGTCTCTGAATAATAAAGTGGCTTCACACCCAGGCGGTCGCGCGCAATGAGAAGTTGCGATTGTTTTTCATCCCAAAGAGCGAAAGCAAACATGCCAAAGAAATGCTCCACGCAATCGATACCCCACTTTGCATATGCAGCAAGAATGACTTCAGTGTCGGTTTGGGTGGTGAATGTGTGTGTGCTTTCCAGCTCTTTTCGAAGCTCGAGATAATTATAAATTTCACCATTAAAGACCACGGTCAGACTTCTGTCTTCCGAATGAAAGGGCTGATTGCCTGCGGCAGAAGTATCAATGATGGATAGTCGACGATGGCCCAGCACACAGAAGTCGTGCGACCAGATTCCTTCTGCATCCGGCCCTCGGTGCGCAATATGATTGTTCATGATGCGCACTTTTTCAGTGCACTCATCTCGATTCTTGAAACGGGCTATTCCGGTTATGCCGCACATAGTTTTACTCTTGCGGTTGGAAAGGTAAGAGGGGAAATGAACTTAGCAATCATTCGGGAAGCAATATGCACATTATCGCATCATACCAGCCACGCTTGTTGCCCATGATTCAGGCGTAATGCTACATGCAAGTGCCCGACTGTGATGGCCCATTTCAAGCAACTGCGCCCGGCTTTGCGACATTATCGTGTGCAGCGCATCTTCCAGCGCATCCACGTTACCGGCTTGGAACAGATAACCGTTTTTAGTTGTCTCAAGAAACGCTTCTGCCGCGCCTACAGCGTCAGAGAGTATAAGCGGATAACCCGCAGCAGCAAACTCGTGCACGGCAACTCCCCACGGCTCGAACGTACTGGGTAGAATAAAGGCGTTGCCTGTATTCATGAAGGCCAGAAGCTCGTCGGGCTGCATAAAACCGTGATGCACGATATGAGGTGATTGCAATCGTTCATTCCACAGCGGCCCTGTGCCAATGCAATGAAGCTCCCAGTTTGGAAATTCTTTCTCAGCGAGTTTATGAAAGCGTTCGAAAAGCGGTTGCACATACTTTTCCGGCGAATAGCGGCCTGCGTAGATGAGGCGGTTGTGACGTTGCGGCTGTTGAATGACGCTGGAAAATTTGGCGACATTGCACGAATAGGCACCGCGTATAATCGACTTCTCTTGAAAGCCCAGTTTCGATGCAAATACAGCTTGTCGACTGCCGGGGACAAACGCATAATCAAAGAGCGGTTTAAGAAATATACGACCATAGAAGGTCGACAGCTGTTGTTTGAGTGAACCGCTCCAGGCATTATCAAAGCCAAGTAAAGCAGGGCATTTGCGATGTTTTAAAGCAGCGAGATAACCTTTATCGAACCAGCCACCTGTGAAGATGAGATCATAGTCTTCTGCTGCAACCATTCGACTTAATTCTTGATCGGAAATAGAGGCCCGCGAATAGATGCTGATGCGTTCCGAATGCTTAAACTTGAAAGGAGCATCGGCATTCACCGGATATGCAATCACGTCGGCTTGCACGTTGTGCTTCAGACATAACTCATCCAGACATGCTATAAAGTAACCGGCTAATTCTTTATAAAGAACAAGAATTCTTTTCATCTTCGCTGCAAATTAAGGGCAGACTATGACGATTCAAAAGTATGAAGATTGGATGCGGCCTCAGGTGGTTGCTCTATTCGACATGGAGTATGCAACCGGTGCTACAGAATTCGACACGTTGTTCGGGAAATTTTACGAGCAGGATTTTCAGAACCAGGAGTGCATACGAATCGTTGCAGTCGATGGTGAGCATGTAGCCGGGTTTCAATCGTTCTTCTTCTGGCCTGTGGTCATGGATGGGAAGGAAGTACGGTCATACCAAAGTGGTAATTCACTAGTGCATCCCGATTACAGAGGTAAGGGCCTTTTTGGTAAAATGCTCAACTACATTCACGAGCCGGGCAGCGGCTTCAATGCGGAGCTGCTCATTGGATTTCCGGTAGAGGCTTCGTACAATTCTTTTATGCGCAATGGCTGGAAGAATCCGTTCAATTTGCAATGGTACATCAAGCCGATGAATCCGATACTTTCCTTGTTTTCTTCGCCTGAGGCACAGCTTAGGAGAGCACTGGGAAATCGGCAACCGGAAAATATGAGCGCCGATAATTCACTGGTCTATGTGGCGCAGCGTGCCGACTTTGATCGTTATCGTTTTGGATATGAGACCGGCGATTTTTATCGATACACCTTCGAGAAGGAAGGTAAGCGGGCGTTTTTTGAAATGAAGGCGCAACGACGAAAACGTATTATTCGGGAATTGGTAGTCGGCAAATTTTTGACAACACACGCTAACGAAGAGTTTATACGGGAGGCAATTCTAAGTCTCCTGAAAGAGGTGAAGCGAAAGGCTAACTTTACCCTAATCTCATTTGCGGTGAATAATACTTCGGAGAGTTTGAAAAGAGTTTTGACCGACATGGGGCTTCGACCAATCGACAAGAAGATTTATTTCATTGCAAAGGGCCCACTGGCCGATTCAGTGAAGGACTGGAGCAATTGGTGGATGTTTCGCAGTGATATTGACACTTGGTAATGAAGCAATTCATTTTGAAAATAATGAAGTCGATATTCGGGTCAGCCGAATACGTTTTGCGTCCGTGGAATTATTCCTCCGATGAGTTGTTAGTGCTATGCATGCACTCTACACCGCTTGAAAGAAGAAAACAGTTTAATGAGCTGATCGATTTTTTATTCAAGCACTTCAGCCCTCTTAACCCAAATCAATTGGGCGATTATTTCAGTGGAAAATTGAATCAGGGGCCATATGTACTTTTCACATTTGACGATGGCCTAAAGAACAATTTGATGGCCGCTGAGCTTTTGGAGTTGCGCAATGCGCGCGCTGTGTTTTTTATAGTTCCTGATTTTGTGGAAGCGGAAAATCCGGAAGCATATTACCGCACGAATATTCGTCAGATTATTGACCCAAATGTTGATCATGAGCCCGAAGATTTAACCCCAATGAGTTTAGCGGATTTAAATCAATTGTTGAGTCGTGGTCATTTCATTGAATCGCATACGATGTCGCATCTCTTGAGGAGCAATAGCAGCAAGGAAGATGTTCAGCAGGAAATTGTGGGTAGTAAGCGTTGGATATCACAGAGATTGATGAAAGAATCTACCCTCTTTTGCTCCCCAATTCAAACCAATTTCTCCGTGAATGAAGGTGCGAAGAGAACGATAGAAAATGAATATGACTTTCACTTTACGACGTTTCCTGGCATGCACTCGATTGAGCGGAATCCTCATTTAGTGTATCGCAGAAACATGGAGGTGCACTGGTCAATTGGCCAGATTAAATATGCCCTGGGGAAAGCCGATCTTCCGAGGTGGAAGGGCGAAATTGAGCGATTTCGGCAGCTTTGATTTCCGCCTTTTTCTGAGCCATGGCATGTTTGTTTTGCACCGACAGATAGTAATACATCCAAAGGAAAAGGGGAAATCCATTCAAGAAGTAGTGCCCTTGTCGGATGAGGTAAACCATAATAATGATGGTAAGACCGTTCGACATTACCCAGGTTTCATTGTCGATAGCATTTGATTTTGAAATCCAACTGCGGATGAGAAGAAGAATCATAAACGCCAGACCATATACGCCTGTCTCCGACATCAAACGCAGGAACATGGAGTTCGCATCCATCTTGTTAAAGTCGATTTGCACTGCGCCTTCTTCCTGAGTAAGCGTGTATTTATCGAAAGCAGTTGGGTGACCTCCCAGGCCTGTTCCGAAAATGGGGTGCTTCTTGAAGTTCTCCCAGGCTACGTGAGAGTTGTTGTACAATACGAAGCTACTTCCGTGAATGTCGTAGTCGTAGATGTTGTCGGTTGTATAAATCTCAATTGTACCATCCCAGCGGTCGCGGAACTCGGGAACATTTTTGTACGAATAGTCAATCGTCACGGCAAGCAGCGGAACGAAAATGAGCGAGTAACGGATGGTTCCAAGGTTAATCAGAAGCAGAATGATGGTAAAGAAAATAGCAAGAATACCCAAGCTCGAAAAGGTGAGTGGAAACACGATAGCGATTACGGCACTCTGGAACTTGGAGATAAACAAGGTCTGCCGTTGAAACAGGTTGTAAACGGAAGTGAAGAAGGCCGGTGAAATGGTTGCCGCATAGTAGGCCGGTTCCGAGAAAATGGAGCTAATACGAACCCCCAGACCACCATAGCTTGGATTCCACTTGTTGAATATCCAGAGAAAATTATAGCCTGGTTTAAAACCAATCGGGTATGAAACCAACTGAACAATACCAATTATCGTGACTACGTATGCCGATATGAGGTAGAGCCTGAACAGTTCTTTTAAATCGAAATCATAACTCTGCACTACGTAGTGATAGAAGAGACAGGAAGCAAAAAACCCGATGAAAGTCTTGAAGAATTGCTGAAAGTTATTGTCGCCCGTCAGGCAATAAATGATGCCGGAAAAAAACAACGGCATGAATACAAGCACAGGCCATTTTGGGATACCGAATTTGGCGAAGAAAAAAGGCATGTACAAAACGAAAATCAGGTAGGCCAGGTAGAACTCAAACGGCACTTTGAAAAACACGTACGAGAACGCATACAAACTGGCGAAAATGAGAAATATGGAAAACTTCCTGAACATGTTTAATCACGCGCGTCGTCGCCACTTATTACGGTGGTGAAGGTACGCTTCTTTCGGATAAAAGGATATTCCAGGTAATGATAACTCAGGGCGGAAACACCTAAGGTCAACGGGATAGAAAATGCGTAAAGCAGCGCGCTGTGCCATCCTTCGAGTCGCAGCGGGAAATCAATCCAGTAGTCGAGAACATGAAACACGAATGCGATGCAAATAAGGTGATACATGTAAATGCCGTAAGATATTTTCCCCAAATAGTTGAGCACACGCCCTTGAAGGCGATAAACACAAGTTGGATTAGTAGCTACGTTGAGGATGATAACCAAAAACGGCACGCTAAACAGTAAATAGAGCGCTGAATAAAGTTTAACCGGAGTCAATAGCACGATAACCGGAATTGCCAGAAGCGCAGCCCATTGCACTGCTTTCAGATAGAGGAACTGAAGCAATTTTTCGCGCTTGTAAAACACCCACCCTGCACCAATGCCTCCAATGGCCATCGCCTCGAACTTCAGCGACCCGACAAAGCGCTTGAACGTTTCAACCGGAGAAAAAATCATAAGATCGGGATCGGGAGGCGGCCCCGGAAAGAAAACACGTATGGCCAGTAAGGAAATGAGTTTGAATGCAAGAACTCCGATGAGAAATGTCCAAAGCGTGCGCATGGGTTTTTTACTAAACTTGAGCAGCAGCGGCCACAGCAGGTAGAATTGCTCTTCAACTCCGATGCTCCAGAGATGCCCGAGGTTGGGCACGGCCTCCATTACAAAAGCAAAGCTCATGTTGGGCAAAAGGAAAATATACGAAATGAAATTGAGCCAGTAGTGTTTGAAGAACTCATCTTCTTGGGAAATGACTTCGAAGAGCGGTATGTGATGCAAAACGAAAAAGCCCAGTATCACCAGGAAGTAATACAATGGCCAGATGCGCAAAATGCGACGCATGTAAAATTTCTTAACCTCGACTGTATTGCTTATTCGCTTTTCCTCTAACAAGAGATACGTAATCAGAAATCCGCTAAGCACAAAAAAGAAAATGACACCGATATAGCCCCCGAAAGTGACAAAAGGACTAACCCAATGAATCGGTTGTGGCGGGCCGTCGCGAAGAATGGAGGTTAGTGCGTTCTCTTGAATCCAAGAATCAATCTTCAGCCAGAAACGATCGCCATGCAACATGACCTTTTTGGTGAACTCAACATGCGTAATCATCACCGCCATAGCAGCGAAAAAGCGCAATGCATTGAGTCCGGGGAAATAGGTCTTGGTCATAAGGGTGATGCGAATTTAATGGGCTTGGCAAAACTTCCCAATCGATTCTGCGGTTTGCCTGGCTATGTTGTCCCATGTATACGAAGCAATGCGACGCAACGAGGCTTCTTGTTTTCGAGCTATATCGGCTTGTGAAGATGCAATGATACTCGTTAAAATACCTGCAAGCTCATGAACATTTCCGGGCTGAATCAGCCAGCCGTTTTCATTGTCAACGACCGATTCGATTGCGCCTACGGGTGTCGCCACAATGGCTAAGCCTCTGGCCATGCCTTCCATGATCACATTTGGCATGCCTTCCGAATGGGAAGGTGTAACCAGCACCTGGCATTGGTCCATAATTTCCTTGATCTGATTTGCTTCGCGCAATGCTCCGTGATACTTTACATTGGACTGCTTCAACTGCGTGCTTCCGGGAATAGGTCCGATGAAATGAAACTGAAATTCATTGGCCGGCAGCAACTCAATGGCCTTGTGCAACTCTTCAATTCCTTTTCGACGTTCGTTGCGACCGATAAAGCAGAATTGAATTCGATGCTCAGCGTATGCCGGTACGGTTGCTGAAATCCACTCTGGGTCGATGCCGGTTGGGATTTCAATTATTTTTTTTCGATCTACTTCCAGGCTTTCAATGAGTGAAGTGATTTTTCCACCGTACGAGAAAACCACATCGGCCTGACGGTTATTCCATTTCACGGGTGATGCGAGCATGTTGTTTTCAAGACGCATTCGCAATCCCACGGGTGGCTGAAACATCTCGTATCCATGGAATTTTATTCCAACGGGAGGCATTTTGACACCGCGTTTTTTCTGTTCCAGAAAGTACCATGCAGTGAAACCTTTCGCGTAGATAAAATCAAACTCCGCCAATCGCGTTTCGATCCGCTTGTAAACCATGCGAGAGTAGAGATACGACTCTTTCAGATAGTGTCCGGGATACCACGATGGCGCCGGAAATCGCAGGCAAATGGATTCCAGATTTTTCATGGCAGCTGCTCCGAATAAGGAGTGTATCTCTTCCCGCTCCGGCAATTTATTCTTGCCGGTCACACAGTGAAACAAGGTAACGCGATGACCTTGCAACGCTAGCTGGCGCGTGAGGTTATAGCTGTGCTTTTGCATGCCTCCAATGACGAAGGGCGTAATGCCGTCGGTTACAATTAGTATGTTCATTGACAGGAATCCAGAATTTGTTCAGCTACACGTTTCCAGGTGTGTTCACGCATAACTTTATCATGAAAAGTTACAGCCATCCGATGGCGTTCTTGTGGATTGTTCAGCATGAAACGCATGCTATTGGTGAGCTCTTTTTCTTGGGCCTCGATAAGAAGTCCGTCGATTTCATTTTCCATTACATCCTGGACCGGAATAACACGAGGTGCGATAATCGCTTTCTGCATGGCACCGTATTCGAAAATTTTCACGGGTGAACCATACCAATTGCTGCGAGCCATCACAGTCACATCCATCACCGACAGATAATCGTATACTTCCGAATGTGGCACATTACCGGTGAAGTGTATTTTGTCCTCAAGGGTTAATTCGGTAACGCGCCTGCGAAGTTGTGGCAGTATTTCACCATCGCCAACAATCAGCATGCGTGCATCGGTGTATTCTTTTTCTAGAGTAGCAAAAGATTCAATCAGGATATCAACTCCGTGATAGGGAAATATGGATCCAACAAAGCCAAAGACCGTGTGCGATGATGTGAAGCCATAACTTTCTCTTATGTGCGCTTGACGGGTTGGATTGAAGTGAATGTGTGACGGATTAACAGCGTTGGCTACAACAAGAATTTTATCAGCACTGACCTGAGTCTTTTGCATGAGATAACTCTTCATGGCGGTCGACACTACAATCGTTCGATGGGCTTGAAGTACCTGTTTTTTTTCATGCCGAGTTCCTATTTCCTGAAGCAAGCTTTTACCTTGCATGAGTGCTTTTTCTTCGGGGTAGGGCGCATTCATTTCAACGACATAGCGAATTCCAAGTTTCTCTGCAGCCCGCATGCCGGCTCCCATACCATAGCAACTGCGCTCATAGATGAGGTCGGGTTTTTCTTGCAGAAGAAATGCTAGTATGCGATTTTCAATTTGCTTGTCCAATCGAATCATTTGAATGTCACGCAAGGTTTCCCAAATCAAGGAAGGGATGAATTTTTTCCAAGACCTCTTTTTAAAGTCGATTCTTGTATCGGTTGTGTTGAGTTTTTCTCCGCCCTGAATAAACCGAACGACTTCATGACCCTGTTCTTCAAACGCCGCAATCACCTCGCGCATGTGCGTGCCTGGCCCGCTGGGCGCGGCCAGATTGATGTGCGGATGTGGACTGAAGTAAACAATTTTCATGACAGTAGAGAAATTACTTCGTTGGCTCTGCTCTCTGCCGTATGCGATTGCAGTGCAAACTGACCGTTGAATGTTTTTCTGTTAAAGTCGCCAGTGAAAAATGAAGTCAAAATATCTTCGGATTGCGATACATGAACGCCAAGCGAATGCTCTTCCACAAAGCTGGTAACTTCACCACGTGGAGCAATGATCAACATGGGTTTGCGAAGCGGTAAGTATTCGAAAAATTTTGTAGTGCGCTCGTTTCGTTTGTTCTCCGGAAGAACGATGAGCAAGGCATCTGCTTCGCTCATTATATGGAATATGTTCTTCCCGATAGGCGCATGAATGCGCACGTTTTTCATGCTTGATATAAAGGAAGGCATCTTTGCGCTGGTGTAGAGATCCAACTGCAACCGATGCTCAGAAGGAAGCTTTGCCTCGATCCATGCGATCAGCTTCTGAAATTGCTTCCATTGGTTTTCACTTCCAATGTAAACATCGCCTGCGTATACAACTCTGAAAACGTTCGAATGGCGGGAGTCTGCTTTTCTAAAATCAAAATCATCACTATCGAAGAAATGTGCGAGTGTGATAAAACGGGGTTGGTGTGAGCATCGTTCGCTACTCCAATGCTGAAGTTCTTCGGTTAAATATTCGTAGGGCGTTGTCACAACGTCGGCTTGTTCGAAAACGAACTGTTGTTTTTTGATTTCTGCTTTCATGCGCGCATCTTTTAATGCGGCCATGCCATAGTTTTTAGCAGTCAGCCATGGGTCGCGATAATCGACCAAAAGCCTGGCACTCGGAAACTCGAGCTTGAGCTGAGCGGCATATACCAGTAGGTTCCATGGAGCGCCTGTCGCAATGATGGCGTCTATTTTTTCCGTCTTGAGAATTTCTCTGCAAACAGGGAGCATGGTTTTTTGCCACCCAATCGATTGATCGTAAATGGTGCCCTTTTCACGCCATTGCATGAGTCGCTTTTGAGCGTGAAATTTGATTTTTCCGACTAATCCTTTTTGCGGATGCGAAAGTGCACTGGGATATTTTCTGGCGGCACTATACACTTGAATGTTCGGATGAAGTACATCCTGCAGCCAGGTCGATTGCATAGGTGATAAAGGTGAATCAGACTTCACGACATGAATGCGATGCCCTTTCAATGCAAGGTGTTTCGCAAGCTTCGCCCATCGCCTGCCGCCTATACCCGGGTTGGGCGGAAAGTCATAATTGATGAGCAGGATATTCATATTTTATTATGGTTCGGGATAGGAGTCCATGCGATAATCTACCAAACCGGTTAACGCAAAGAAACTATCGGCGTCTATGTTTCCAAAACGGTTGAGCATTTCTTCCAGTTCGACTTCTGTTTTAAAGCAGATGGAATTTAGGGAGCTTTGATTCATAGGAAACTCAAAAATGAACATGTTTCCGATGAGTGTTTTATAGCCGCTATATAAGCGCTCATAAAGGATTGTACTGAATGCGGCAATAGCAATTTCAGCTTTTGCAAAATGCTGCGACGTGCCTCCTGGCTGGGTAAAGACTTCAAACGCTTCATGCCCGATGCATTTCGCGTAATGGGCATACATTTCATCGCGCTTGTCGGGTTTTAATTCGCGCGGATGCGGGAAAATTCGCAGCTTTAGCGTTGGGTTTTTGCGTACGAGATTACCCAGCATGCGCAGAATAGCTTCCTCTGCATCACCGATTCTTCCGCCATAGTCCGATTGTTTCTCTGCCTTGCGAATCCATTCGCCATGACTGTAAAATCCAATGGTATTATTCTCCTCCCAGTCCCGATTGTTTTTGTATCTATGAAAATACATGTGCGCTTTTTCGGGTGGCCACAAAGCGTGGTCACCAATGCGCATAGTAGAACTGAACTTTCGAATTTCTTCCAGGTGATAGGGCGTGCTAACCGCAATGAAATCGGACAGCAGTATTTTATGGTGCGTAGCCAGCGGCCCCGAAGATGGTATCTTGAAGACACCAATATTATTCGCTCGAAAAACCAAGTACATAAAATTGCTGTCGACCTCGTAAGGAAGAAAATCATACAGCATCGAAATGCTATTTCTCTTGGCGAATTCAAGTGTAAAAGCGATTTCCGGTATCTCTGCAATCGTAAGCGCAATAGCACTTCGATATTGACTGAATATGCAACGAAACGATTGGCGTAACGCGTAGGGAAGCCACGCTAAAGTCGGAAGCCATTTTCCAAAATCGCCCAACGACATGTGGTCGCGATCGAAGTAGGTATGCAAAGTTGTTTTGCCAGATCTTGAGATGTACTGAATGATGTCGTTCGTATTTTTTGAACTGCCGATGACAAGCGCCTTGGCCTCCGGATTTATCTCGGTCTTACCATTACCGGAAGAGAGCATGCGCCGCAACGTGCGCACCAGCAAACGGAAGCCTATTAGGCGATCGCGTTTATCGGAGTCGAGCAGCCGATACGATGGATATTCGAACAGACAAACCGCAGCCAGGTATTCATTCGAGTTTTTATCGCTCCCTGTCCACGCTCTCTCTATCTCATAATATTTACGAATGACGCCTTTCAGCTCATTTGTCATAGCCGAGTACTTTCCGAATACGTTCGAATTCGAATGCGGTGTTTTTGATTTCCATGAGATCGTTCATGTCCATGCTTCCAAGGTGCGCCTTCTCGGTTTCATATTGAAAAGACTTACGAAGCGTGAAATGTTTCTCAAGGTACTTGGCTCCATGGGCTGCAGCGAAGAGTGCTCCTGCGTTGCCAAGCGTATGATCGCTTATACCATGGAAAATCGAGTTATTGAAGTCAGGCATTGAAAATTCGTCAACTCGTGTTGGGTATTTCACTACGCAATAAAGGTAAGTGGCATGATCGAACTTTTCTATTTCATCCGGATTGGTATCGGAAGGAATGCTCACAAAGGTGGGTTTCTTGTGGCTCATTATTGCAGCGGTGAGTTCAGGAAACTCTTTGTGCATGCGGGCCGCAACTTTCAAATAAGGCAGATCCAATTCCAAACACCAGTCGAGCCTTTCCATCGTGAATGGTGTAGCGAACAACGGAATACCAATGGTTTTGGCGTAATCGCTCAGTCGCTTTAAGCCATCTTTACTCAATTCGAGATAGGCACGCTCCGCACCAAATTGTGTAGCGGTATAGAGTTGAACTTTGATGGCGTCGGCTCCGGCAAGCTTACTTTGAAGAATCATTTGCTCGGCTACTGCCAGGCTGCCACCGTGTTGTGGGAAAATTTCAGAGATAACAAACATAATT
The DNA here is from genome assembly GCA_027488435.1 of Flavobacteriales bacterium. Lineage (GTDB taxonomy): Bacteria > Bacteroidota > Bacteroidia > Flavobacteriales_D > Sanyastnellaceae > JAIBBG01. Next base: position 31,759 of record JAIYBR010000058.1, on the reverse strand, counting down.
GGACAGGTTTGATTGAGGTTGGTCAAAAGTAAGTGATTTGAGCACAAACGAGCCAATCTGCATTTCCGTAATTACTTGCTCGGGTAAGCATGTATCTTTACGGGCGCAATCATAACCTTTTCACCATGTCTACCGACATCAAGATTAAAACCTTAGCCTCAGAAACGGAACTGTCAGGAAGAGCCAAAGCGGCCGCAGCTCTGAGAAATTGTCCAATACCCGACAATGAAATACTCGCCAATGCAGGTCTTTTTCTGAAACGCCAGGAATTAACCAAGCATCTATTTTTCGCCGATCTTTATCAAAATCACATACTACCCGTGCACGGAGTTATGATGGAGTTTGGTGTTCGATGGGGGCAGAATCTGGTTACACTAAGCAATTTGCGTGGCTTGCTTGAGCCGTTCAATCATAATCGTAAGTTGATTGGCTTCGATACGTTCGAGGGCTTTCCGGTGCTTTCCGGTAAAGACGGTGAGCATGAGATCATAGCCAGTGGCTCTCTTTCGGTAACCAAAGGGTACGAGAATTATTTGCAAGACCTCATAGACTTTCATGAAGGCGAAAGCCCGTTAAATCATATCAAAAAGACTTCACTCAGAAAAGGAAATGCGATTGTTGAGTTGGAGAAATATCTTCAGGAACATCCGGAAACAATTATCGCATTTGCCTGGTTCGACATGACTTTGTATGAGCCAACGTTCAAATGTTTGGAACTCATTAAGCCATACATTACCAAAGGGACGGTGATAGGTTTCGATGAATTGAACGACAAGGAGTTTCCAGGAGAAACGGTTGCAGTGCGCGAAGCACTTGGCTTGAGCAAAGTGCGTATCGAACGCAACAAGTTCAGTGGAGCCCAGTCATACGTTGTTATCGAATAACAAAGCAGAATGCATCCTCATCAGGAATCGATTGTTACATGTAATTTCTGTGGATCACCATCCCAGAGAGTGATGCATCATTTCGAAAAGGATTTTTATCCGCATGATGCTTACATAACGTTTCCATGGGATGGCAATCACAATGCTGAACTGACCATCGTGCAATGCTCTCAATGCGGACTCGTCTATCAGAATCCCCGTTTCAAAGCCGAGCATCTCGGTGAAGTATACACCGTGATGGATGCTAAGCCTATCGATTTGAACAAGGCGATTTCACAGCACAAGTTCAAACCGTTGGTTGATCTCATAAAAAAGAACACACCGGCTGCCAGTGCTTCGGGAGCTGTTAGTCTTGATATAGGCACTCGATATGGCCTTTTGCCGGAGGTATTACGAAGAGAAGGATTCAATGCATATGGTATTGAGTTCAATGCCTCGTGTGTCGAAGCTGCTCGCGTAAGTGGCTTCAAAAACGTTTATCAAGGTACCATCGATAGCGTGCCGCAGTGGATGGAGCAACAACAATTAAAGCGGATTGAACTCATCACAATGACCGATGTGATAGAGCACTTACTAGACCCGATGGCCGATCTGCGATTGCTTGCGATGTATCAGGAAAGCAGCGATCATATGGTCATACAGACCATTGATGTGTCTTCGTGGGGGCATCGCCTATTTGGAAAGTGGTGGTATCATTTTCACGCCCAGCATACATATTACTTTGATATACCCATGCTTCGTCGCTACTACGATAGCGTTGGTTATGATGTGGTTGATGTGTTGAAGGTTAAAGCGCTCAACAATGCAACGCTTCTTCCTTCTGTGTGGAAGGCGTTCAATCGACATAAGTCGAAAAGAAGAGATGCTATTGCAGGCAAAGTGCCATCTGAAAAAATGTGGTATGCGGAAGACAAGCCAACCCTATTCGACATCATCACAATTGTCGCTCGGAAGCGCTAATTCTCCAGTTTTTTCAAGTCTTCTAGAGTGTGTACGTCTACATTGGGCGCAATTATAAATCCACAATGCGCACTCAAGAATTCATTGAATAGTGCATGGTAGCGAACGAGGCGAAACGCAGCATTTTGCACACCATTGCTGTCGGTGCTCATCACTTCCCACAGATTGTGTTGAACCATCAAATCGAAAGCTTCCTTCAGTTGCACACTTGTTATTTGAGGGGAATTTGCTTGTGCTACAATGACAATATCATCTCGTTCGAGTTTGCCAACTTCGAGCGCATTGGCTGCCTGACGAATGGCGACGATTTTAGGTGTTGAATCATCGGCAAGGTTAGCAGGACGAAGTAAACTCTTTGCTCCCAACTCCGCTGAGATGTTCAATATCTCTTCATCATCACTGCTCACAAAAATGTCGTCAATAAAAGTGCATTCCTTGCATGCATCGATGGTATAGCCGATGAGTGGTTTTCCTTTAAACGGATAAATGTTTTTTTTGTGAAGGCGCTTGGATCCGCCGCGGGCCGGAATAATTACAATTGTTCTCATAAGTGATTGAGAAGGTCGTTGGTTATGACTTCCGCGCCATTCGATGCAATTTCATGTTTGCTCATCATGCCCTGAATCATTTTGTACTCATGTTTTAAAAACGCCGGAAGGTAGAAGCCAAGTCCGTTTTCAAATGTTTGCATCGATATGAAAGAACCCAAGTGTTGTTTTTTTAAAAGCAAAATATTCTCATTCATTTCAGGATTCATGGCTTCACCAATGAGTAGCATGGGTGTGCGCAATCCAATGCATTCCGAAATGGTGTTGAAGCCGGCTCGCCCTATCACTAAGTCCATATTGGCTACATAATCAACCATAAGCGCGTTTTGCGGAATGTGTCGCACGTTGGCTTGGTCCGATTCAAACTTAGATGAAACGAAGAATAGGAAGTCATTCAGTTCGGCCACACTAACGAGGGCTTTTCGAATGGATTCGCTCAACACACCTGCGCCACTGTCCATGATGAGCACCTTGAATTTCCCTCCTTCATCTACTTCCTTGTGATCAATTTTGCTGTGGAGAATGAGTGGCACTTCCAGCGCCTTTCCCTTGTAATGATGAATAATTTCTTCCGGAGTAAAGGGCGGGAAATAGAGGCGAGTAGCTTGATCTGCCATCGACATGAAATGCCGAATAACGTCGGTGTGAACCGGTGGTGGATATAATTTCGAAAAGAACCAGTCCCATGTAAAATGCGCTACGCCAAATGTGTTCACTCCCATTTTTTTCCCAATGGGAAAAGCTTCGTACACAAAATCGCTCAGAATAGCATCGTAGTCAAATTCATCGCATTCCGACTCGATATAGCGATTTGACTGTTCAATGTAGTTTTCATAGCGCTGAGAAATTTTTGACAGATCGGGCGATCCATTGGGCTGTTTGTCCCAGTGTATGTTGTTGAATCGTTTGATTAAGCTGGCTCCCGGAATGTATGTTCCCGCGGCTTCGATATGCGTTTGTGTTTGAAGCGTGAGTTCGATCGATGGCATTTTTTCTCGCAATACCTCGACAATTGCCCGTTGCCGAACAATATGTCCAAAACCTTCATCAGATAGGTAAACTTTAAAATGCATCACTTCAAACGTTGTGTGCCAAAAATAGTCGCTTATTGCTGCTAATGGCTTATGTGTTGTTCATCACATGCATGCCGCTTGGATTCCGGATTTGAGATGATAGATTTTTAAGTCGGGTCTTTTCTGTAAAAGGATTTGTCCAACCGCATACGATTGAAAGCCTAAATTACAATAGAGAATTAAGGTGCATTCTGGTCCTGGCTCATGCAGCCAGTCTAAAACATCACCTGCGGGTCGGCTTATTCCGCCCAGGTTATTATCCTCGTGTTCGTATTGCTCTCGCACGTCAATCAACAGCAGAGCAGGATTTTTACTGCGAATGGATTCGATATCCTGAAATTCAATAGCGTGAAGGCCATTTTGGTTGGATTGCCTTGTTCGGGGCACTATTTCAACTGTATATGTTTCATGACGCACACCATCGAAACGGATGAGCCGGCCATCTGTGTGGGTATTTCCGGTTGCGATGAACTGAATAATGGACGTTGCCATCATGCCCCCAATAATGCCTGCTACCGGGCCGAGCACTCCTTCTTGCTGGCAATTACCAATCAACGAAGAAGTCGGCGCCGCAGGATAAACATCGCTGTAGCGCGTGCCTTCTTTTGCATGAAAAAGGGAAAGTTGGCCTTCCATGCGATGAACTGCTCCAAACATCACGGGTGTTTTCAGGGCTGCCGCCTTCTCATCAATCACATAGCGGGTCTCATCATTGTCGGTGCAATCAGCGATAAGGCTTAGGTTAACAGGCAAATCTGCTGGATTAACTTCGTGAATGGACATCAATTGAAAATCAACCTTCAGCTCTGGATATAAGCTCTTAAGCTGCAACGTCGCTGCTTCGGCCTTGTGTTTTCCGCAATCGTTTACACCAAATAGCAATTGCCGATGAATATTATGGAGCTCGATGCTGTCGAAATCAATCAATGTTAATTTACCTATTCCGGCCGCGGCCAGATAGTGCGCCACAGGATTACCCAATCCCCCTAGTCCTACAACCAGCACATGGGCATTCTTCAACCTTAGCTGCTCCGCTTCGCCAAACCCCGGCATTCTCAGGTGTCGGCTATATTGATTCTTTTCTTTATCGCTTAGCATGGAGCTTTTGAAAGATTTCATCGGCAAAATAACTCGAATCAAATCGAATGCTCGCCTTCCCTGGGTTTTAAGCAAGCGCGAGCTCTAAGTTTATTGAGCTATAATAATGGAATTCAGTTGTTTATGGCGCGAAGTTGAATGGGGATAAAAAAAACTTGGCAATCCCTCAAAAAAACATACTTTTGCCCCGTTTTAAACCATTTAATACCTATATAAAATGTCAGACGTAGCAAAGAAAGTGACCGCCATCATCGTTGACAAACTTGGCGTTGAAGAAGCAGAAGTAACCCGCGAGGCAAGCTTCACCAACGATTTGGGTGCGGACTCTTTGGATACCGTGGAACTTATCATGGAATTCGAAAAGGAATTCAACATTGCCATTCCGGACGACCAGGCTGAGAAAATCGCCACCGTTGGTCAGGCAATCGACTACATAGAAGGTAACGCGAAGTAATTCACGTTTAAATACCATTTAGTTATGCAGCTCAAGAGAGTAGTTATTACAGGTCTTGGAGCGCTGACGCCGCTAGGCAATAATCTTCAGGATTATTGGAACGGTCTTGTCAATGGGGTAAGCGGGGCAAGCCTGATTACCCGTTTTGACGCGTCTAAATTCAAGACTCAATTCGCATGCGAACTCAAAAACTTTAACGTCGAAGACCATATCGACCGCAAAGAAGCACGGCGAATGGATCCCTACACACACTACGCGTTGGTGGTAGCCAAAGAAGCTATCCACGATGCTGGTATGGATCTCGAGAAAATCAACAAAGACCGCGTCGGCGTTATTTGGGGCTCCGGTATCGGTGGTTTGCTTACATTCCAGGAAGAATGTGTGGCTTACGCCAAAGGAGATGGAACCCCGAGATTTAATCCGTTTTTTATTCCTAAAATGATTGCCGATATCGCCTCAGGCCACATCTCAATCAATTACGGATTCCGCGGTCCTAACTTCACGACTACCTCTGCATGTGCTTCCTCTAACAATGCAATGATCGACGCATTCAACTACATACGGTTGGGTAAGTCGGATATCATCGTTACCGGGGGTTCTGAAGCAGCTGTTACGGAAGCCGGAGTGGGTGGATTCAACGCCTGCAAGGCGCTCTCGGAGAATAACGAAAACTACCAAACAGCTTCACGTCCATTCGACGTAACCCGCGATGGTTTCGTGCTAGGAGAAGGTGCCGGCTGTTTGATTCTGGAAGAATATGAGCACGCAAAAGCAAGAGGAGCAAAAATCTATTGTGAAGTAATGGGTGGTGGACTCAGTGCAGATGCCTATCATATCACAGCCCCTCACCCAGAAGGCTTAGGCGCCAAACTCGTAATGCGGCATGCATTGGAAGATGCGGGCATGAAGGCTGAAGACATTGATTACATCAACGTGCATGGCACTTCAACTCCATTAGGTGATGTGCAGGAAGCAAGAGCAATTCAAAGTGTTTTTGGAGATCACGCCTACAATGTGAACATATCGAGCACCAAATCGATGACGGGTCACCTGTTGGGTGCGGCCGGAGCTGTCGAAGCAATTGCAGCCATCATGGCCATCAAGCACGGTATCATTCCACCGACAATCAACTTCGCGAACCCCGATCCGGAGCTCGATCCAAAATTGAATTTCACATTCAATAAGGCTCAACACCGTACGGTGAATGCTGTTATGACGAATACGTTTGGTTTTGGAGGTCACAACACATCTGCGATTTTCAGAAAGTTGGAATGAGTTGGCTGAGCTCGCTTTTCAAGCGGAAAAAAGTTAACCGAGAAATACAGGCCTTCGTAAAGAAGGCCTTTGGTTTTTCTCCCTCAGATACTGCTATCTATGAGCAAGCACTTCGCCATAGCTCGGCAGCAACGAAAATCCGTCCGGGTTTAAAAAACAGCAACGAACGACTTGAGTTTTTGGGCGACGCCATTATCGACTCCGTCGTGGCGCATTACCTCTATTCTAAGTATCCGATGCTTCCTGAGGGTGAGCTCACCAAAATGAAAAGCAAGGTGGTTCGTCGCGAAAATTTAAATATGATCGGCTACACATTGCGTGTTAATGAATTACTTCATCTCAATCTGGGCAGGCAGGATATGCACGATTCGATTGTGGGCAATGCAGTAGAAGCCATTGTAGGAGCCGTATATTTGGATAGAGGCTACAATACCACTCGTGATATCGTTCTGCGACTGCTCAAGCAGCATGGGCTCGATACCCGAGTTCACGACGACATCGACTATAAAAGCAAACTCCATGAATGGTGTCAGAAAAACAAACGCACTCTGCAGTTTAAAGTTATAGACCATCGAAATGAAGGTGGTTCAAGTTATTATAAAGTAGCCCTTCTCATCGATGATGAAGAGTATGGCGTAGGAGATGGCGGTGCTAAAAAATCGGCCGAGCAAAAAGCAGCCAAGAAGGCATGCGAGCGAATCTTCAATTCGAAGTGACTAAGTTGAATGCTACATTTTTTACGAGTTACATTGCGAAAAAAATCCTGAATTCATGTATACACGATTCCAACAACATTTAGCCGCTGAACTTAAATCAATAGAGGAAGCAGGGCTGTATAAGCGCGAGCGTATTATCACAACGCCCCAAGGAGCTGTCATCAAAACTTCTGATGGTAAGGAGGTCCTGAATTTTTGCGCCAATAATTATCTAGGCTTGTCATCCCATCCGCTTGTGTTGGAGGCTTCAAAACGGGCTATCGATACACATGGTTTTGGAATGAGCAGCGTTCGTTTCATTTGCGGAACGCAAGACATCCACAAAGAACTGGAACTGAAGATTGCCGAATTTCTGCACACAGAAGATACCATTTTATATGCAGCAGCTTTCGACGCGAACGGTGGTGTGTTTGAGCCGCTCTTGAATGAACAGGACGCTATCATCAGCGATTCACTCAATCATGCTTCTATTATCGATGGAGTGCGCCTTTGCAAGGCAATGCGCTATCGTTACAACAACAACGACATGGCCGATTTGGAGAAGCAGTTGCAAGCGGCCAACGAAGCTGGCGCTCGTTTCAAGTTGATTGTCACAGACGGTGTTTTTTCGATGGATGGATATGTGGCGCAATTAGATAAAATTTGTGACTTGGCAGATCAGTATGATGCCATGGTCATGGTCGATGAATGCCATGCGACAGGCTTCATCGGAAAAACAGGTCGAGGAACGATTGAATTGAAAAATGTGCTGGGTCGTGTCGACATCATCACGGGCACGCTTGGTAAGGCGCTCGGAGGAGCAATGGGTGGTTTCACTACCGGGAGAAAAGAGATTATTGAACTGCTTCGTCAGCGCTCACGCCCGTATCTTTTTTCGAATTCACTTGCCCCGAGTATCGTGGGCGCCAGTATCGCCGTGTTCGATTTGCTAAGCAGCACAACCGAGTTGCGCGATAAGCTGGAGGACAATATCCATCGTTTCAAAGCCGGAATTAAGGCTGCGGGTTTCGATATCAAAGATGGCGATTCTGCAATCGTGCCGGTTATGCTGTACGACGCAAAATTGTCGCAGGTATTTGCCGATAAATTATTGCAGGAAGGCATCTACGTAATCGGATTTTTCTTTCCGGTTGTTCCAAAAGAACAGGCGCGCATCCGGGTGCAATTATCTGCAGCACACGAAACTGAGCACATCGACAAGGCCATTGCTGCTTTCACCAAAGTAGGGAAAGAGCTTGGAGTAATTCAATAAGGAGGTATGGCCCAGTTGCGCTCTCCGAGTGAGGAGAAATCCGTAATACGCATCATAGGACAAGGCTTGGCCGGCAGCACACTGGGGCTGCTTCTGCATGATTTGGGGTACAAGGTTTTCATCTATGATAACGGTTATAAAACGTCTTCCAGCAGAATTGCTGCCGGCATGTGGAACCCTCTTTCGTTCGTCAATCTGAAAAGAAGTTGGATGGCTGACCAGCTCTTATCGGAGATGGAAAGGACCTACACGCGGCTCGAAGAATTGCTGGGAGTTTCTTTTTTTCATCCGATGCCGTTGCTTCGAATTTTCCCGGATGCCGGATCTGCTAATCTATGGGAAGAGAAATCGCTTCACCCGGAAGTTCAGCCATACATTGATTCGTTAGAGATACCAAACGTTGATGAGCATTTCCATCAGCCATTTGGGTCCGGTTTCGTGAAAGGGGCTGGTTGGCTCAACATACGTCTTTACTTAGAATCAACACGAGCTTTTTTCTCTTCTAAAAATGCTTTCGAAGAGCGAGAAATTCAAGCGGAAGAGATTCTTGCTTGGCTCGCACAAGGCGACTTGGTTGTACAATGCTCAGGGTGGAAACCCATGCCGAATAATTTCTGGAGCGATGTGCCCGTGCACACTAACAAGGGGCAGGTCTTGACACTTCAACTAAATGGCCTCACTTCCGAATACATAAGCAACTTCGGCAAGTTCTTGATTCCACTAGGCAATGACTTGTATCGCGCAGGGTCAACATACGAGCATGGTGCGCTCGATCTATTGCCTTCTGAGGTAGCCAAGGAAATTGAAGATGATGTTGCCAAAAGTGTCAAGCATTCCTTTTCAATTGTAGATCACAAATCAGGATTTCGACCAACTACGATTGACAGACAGCCGATTTTGGGAATGCATGATCAGCATCCCGGCTTGGGCATATTCAACGGCTTGGGTTCGCGTGGTGTAATGTTGGCGCCTTTTTTTGCGAAGCACTTCATAACTCATCTAACGGAAGATTCTCCGGTTATGAAAGAGGTACACTGGAAGCGATTCCGTGAACGACGAAATAAAAGCTGACACCTGGATTATTTTCCGGCTGTTGCAGCTTGCGGTCCGCCCTTCAATGTGGCAATGTCTCTGTCGAAGAAGTATAACGCGCCCTTGTCATTTCCAATCAAGTTGAGCTGGTCGATGATATGATGGGCCAAGGTTTCCTCTTCAATTTGTTCGCTCACGTACCACTGCATAAAATTGTGAGTCGTATAGTCCTTCTCCTTAAGGCAAACGTCCACAACGTTATTGATAGCAGCCGTTACAGCATGCTCGTGAGAAAGAAGCAAATTGAAAATGTTTTGCAAGTTCTTGAAGTCTTTATCGGGCTGATTAACACTTGGGATAATAGCCTTTCCGCCTCGGTCATTCACAAACTTGATTAGCTTCAACATGTGCATGCGCTCTTCGTCGCTATGTGCGTATAGGAAGGTGCTCGCCCCCGGAAATCCGTTTATTTCAGCCCAAGAGGCCATTGCGAGATAGGCATGTGAACTTTCGGCTTCAACTTTAATCTGATCGTTGAGTGCTTTTTCTACTTTCTTGTTGAGCATATCAATTTTTTTTTACAAAACAAAAGTATGCAGGTTTGGTTTACGCATACCAACTGATATTTCGCAGTTGTGTTCATTAACAAAGGTCGGTTCATAGTAGTGTCGGGTTCGTCAATCGTGTCCTATTCACACTCTATAGCTTTGGTGGTTGATGTTTTCGAAAGGTGTCAAATATTGCTTTAGTCAGGCGCTGCTTCTGATGTTCTTGCTGCACTCAGAACGTTGGCAGGCACAAACAATTCCTGACGACAACACGGTGGCAATCATACGAGCCAATTATTTGTATCAGTTCGCCAACAATAATGACTGGCCGGCTGAGCAGAAAAAGGGTCCTTTTGTGGTGGGCATTGTAGGTAACAGCGATGTGTTTGATATCATGGCTGCGAAATATTCATCCAAGCCTATCGGCAGTCAGTTGCTTTCGGTCATTATGGGCAACGAAGTGAACACTGCACAACACGTACATGTGTTGTTTCTAGACCGTTCCAGGAAGATGGACATAACGCGATATGTGAAGGAATTTAAGGGAAAGAAAACCTTAATTGTTACGAATTGGGAAGGTGCATTGGCTCAAGGAGCGCATATCAATTTTCTTTCTATCGATGGGTCAATTCGTTTCGAAATGAATAAGGCCGGAATGCTGGAGTCGTCGATAACACCCGGAGTGAAAATCGTACAATGGGCAATACAATGAAACGGTCGAAATACATAGCCTCATGCCTTGCCTTGGTGATCAGTATCGCCGGCTCGTCGCAACCACTTGCGCTCACCAACGAAGCAGCAAAACTCTGTCAGCAGATGAAGTTGGATGCTGCATTGGAGATGAGCAATATGGCACTTGCCGATAAGTCTGAGGCGGCTGATGCCTATTGCTGGTATGTGAACGGTTATGTGATGAAGGAAATCTATAAGGAAAGGGAATATGGATTGCGCACAAGCGTGTTTCGTGATAATGCCATGAAGTCGTTTTCCTACTCCATGAATTTGAAAAACGCTGAGCAACATGCGTCGATGACTCGTTTGGCTATGAAGTATCTTGCTTCAACCTACTACAACGATGCATTGCAGGCATCGCAATCAAACGCTGTGGGAGCCGAGCAAGAGGCGTATCGTCTGTTTGAAACCTTTATGAAATGGATGCCGATGGCCGAGCCGGGTGTAAGTATGATGGGGTATCGAAAGGAGTTCACAAAATCAATTGGACAACGCTATTTCTCCTTGTGGCAGCTAGATACCGATAAGCCGGAGTACAGAGATAAGGCCCTTGAGCAGTATGAGAAAATCGTGAAGCTTGACTCCACAGAGGTGGATGCCTATTACAATTTATCCGTAATCCATTACAATCAGGCGGTTTTCATGTACAGAAAGATCAATCACGAAACCGATATGTTTGATATGATGACGATTCAGGAAGCCGCTGCGAAGCTGATTCGGGAGAAAGCACTTCCTCTTATGGACAAGGCCTATGCATTGGCACCTGAAAAGGGTGAGGTTGTTCATGGTAAAATCATTTTGCATCGCGCACTCGACCATGAAAAGGACGTGGAGTACTTCAAACAAGAAATAGCAAGGTTGATGCGCGAGGGAAAAATCAAAGCCGATAGTCATAAGTAATTACTTTGAAGATACGACCTTCCATATCGAACAAACTGACCTTTGGTTTTGGTCTCTATATACTATGCGTATCGCTGCTGGCGGCCTATACAGAAACCACCCTGAACGGAAGTAAGGCCATCAACGAAAGAATAAACGTGGTCTATGCACCTTCAATTAAATCGCTTGAAGAGCTCGACAATCAGCTCATAAAGGCACAGCAGCTCATGAAGCAATGGGCCTTCGTTCAGAGGCGTGAAGATGATCTTGAGCGAATTGAGGCGCTCTCGCTTTGCACTCAAAAAATACCCGCCCAACTATCGCGCATTGATTCCATTTCAGGTCGTTGGTCCAATGATCAGAAAATGGAAAGAAATCTGCTCTCAGCTGAAGTTCAAGCTTTGCTGCTTGCGTATGAGGATGTGAGGAAACTACTGCCAGAGTTCAATAGCTACACAGATCAGACAGCTATGATGAGCGCCGAGGAGCTGTTTATTGATGATGGAGTAATTCAAAAACCGCTGGGAAAAGCCCAGGAAGGATTGCGACAACTAATCGACCAACAGCGGGCGGCCATGGGTGTTGAGATTGCAAAAATGAACAGTTCATTTGCCGATCTTACACAAGTGTTCATCTGGGTGGCGGTCACGGTAATTGTCATCGGTATCCTACTCGCATTTATCACTATTCGCTCAATCGTTAGACCGGTGAATTCCCTTCGTCAGAAATTGTACAACCTTTCTCAAGGGATTTATTCGTTGCATGAAACGCGCGCCAACAATGATGAAATAGGCGATATGGCAAAGGCAGTCGACAGACTAGTGCGCAACTTCGAACGAACGAAAGAATTTTCCTTGAGCATTGGTGCCGGAAAGTTTGATATGGTTTATGAGCCACTATCGCAGCATGATGAACTTGGAGGGGCCCTTCTTCAGATGCGCGATGATCTGGCATCATACCGGCATCAGATGGAAGAGAAGGTCGCTGCCCAGACCTTGGAGATTCGTGATCAAAAAGACAGAGTAGAACGCCAGAGTGAACGAGTAACAGAACTATACAACGATTTGCAGGCAAGTATCGACTATGCGCAGCGACTTCAAAATACCATTTTGCCCAGTTCAGAGGCAATTCGAGAAGTCTTTCCGCAGCACTTCGTCATGTATAGGCCCAAGGCAACAGTTAGTGGTGACTTCTATTGGTTTGCCAACAAGGGAAAGAAATTGATGTTTGCTGCCGCCGACTGCACGGGCCATGGAGTGCCGGGTGCATTCATGAGTTTAGTGGGCCATAACGCATTGAATCAAGCTACGAAGGTCTATTACAAGCCGGCGCAAGTGCTGAACACTGTTAACCGACTTTCCTCGCAAGCCTTAAGATCCAATAAGAATCACTTAGTGACAGATGGAATGGATATCGCTCTTTGCAGCATCGACATGGACGCTATGGAACTCGAATTCAGTGGGGCTCAGAATCCTGTTTATATTGTGAGAGGAACTGAGCTTATTGAATTGGGTGCCGATGGTTTTAGCATTGGTTCTTATGTCAATGGTGAGCGTGAATTCACGGCTAAGAAAACAGAAATTCAATCGGGCGATTGCATATATACTTTTAGCGATGGATATGCCGATCAATTCGGAGGCCCGGCGGGCAAGAAGTTTATGCGAAAACAATTTCGCCAACTACTCATAGAAATCAATTCACTTTCGATGGATGAACAGTTAGTTGCGATTCAAAAACGATTCGATGACTGGCGTGGTGAGCAAGAACAAGTCGACGACGTTCTTGTAATCGGTGTGCGCGTTTAGATTAGGCGAATTTTTGACTTACGTCTACCAGAAATCTTCTGAGTAATGTTTTTCTTCCTATCAATACTTGAAATTTCATGTCGCTCCTATCCGTAAGCGATACACTGCTTTTAATCTTCTTCTTACCTATTTGCAGCATGGTTTGGATGCAGAAGCGCTTCTCTTTTTCTCCAAATGAACTTTTGAATTCCTTCGAAAAATAATCGGTGAAATAGTAGGTCCTTACTTCATCTCCTTCTAGTTTGAAGTCGGCCATGAGTTGCTTTCCGAGCGGCGTTTCAACTTCTTCACATCGTTCACAATGAAGCACAGTTCGAAAAGCTCCGGTATCCACTTTTGCATCGACTTGGGTAAAACCTAAATCAGGAAACGACACGCGCACATGTCTTCCAATTACAATGAGTTTGCGCTCTTTCGTCACCACGCAATCGTATTATCCCTGAGTGAGCAGCTTCTTCACCATTTCCGAAATGGCTTTTCCATCGGCTTTGCCGGCGAGACTCTTCGAGGCCACACCCATAACTTTACCCAAATCGCCGGGGCCCACAGCACCCAAATTAGAAATGATTGCTTGAATTTCTGCCTCTAGCTTTTCGCCTGAAAGTTGCTCGGGTAAATAAGCGGCAATCACTTGCGCTTGCTTGGTTTCCTCTTCAATCAAATCAGCCCTTCCTTGACTCGTATAAATGTCAATCGACTCCATGCGCTGCTTGTAAAGCTTGTTGAGAATGGCAATGCCGCGCGTGTCGTCTACTTCGCCGCTTCCGTCTTTGGTCATCTCCAGAAGCAGTTTGCTCTTGATGTCGCGAAGCGCCATGAGCTTATCTTTTTCTCCAGCTTTCATCGCCTCTTTAATGTCGTTATTGATACGTTCGGTAAGATTCATTTTGATGAGAATATGTTGCTCAAAAGTAATCAATATGACATGCAGCCAATCAGCAATGGGTTAAGTTATCGCTGACGAATATCAATGAATCACGGAACGATTGGAAACATCTTGCTGTCATAAAACCAATTCGAATAATGGAAGTATCTCAATCGCCTTTAGATCAAATGATGGCTCACACAAAAGATTATCTGAAGACCCGGCAGCAACTTACTCAGCATGTGATTTCAGAAAAAGTGGTGGTGTTGACTTCAACGCTCGTAATGTCATATGTTCTTTTTACCGTTTTCTTGCTCGCCGCGGTGTTCGGGAGTTTGGGCTTGGTTGGTTTGATAGCACGCGAGAGCAATGATCCTCTGCTGGGTTATTGGATAGTTGGTTTGGGCTATTTCACACTCGGACTGTTGCTCTTCATTTTTCGAAATTCGATTTTAAAAGCACCACTCATGAATGCAATGGTGAAGAACATTTACAACACGAAAAATCATGGATAGAATTTCTACTATAGAGGAGTTGCGAGCTGAAATCGCGCGGTTGCGAATTGTTGCCGGTGAACAGGAGCAATTAATCAGGCATGATATTGCATCACTTCGAGAACAATGGAAGCCCATGAATATGTTGGTAAGCGCGGTTAGCTCACTTACCGGTGTTCAGGTGTCTAAGTCGATGTTTGTCAACAATGGTTTTGTATTCGGGCTGAGTCTTGTGATGCAGCGCCTTTTGTTGAGAACCGAAAATCAAGTTTCAGAGAAAGTGCACGAATGGACCGATGCGTTGATTGGAAAAATTAATGACTTTATTTCTCGTCATGCAAAGTCTCCGAAACAGGGAGAATAGGATTTTTTGAAGCTTGTTTTTGACTTCCGCTTAGAAGAAGTGAAATAGTTTCCCATCCGGGCAGGCGATCAGCAATTAGCTTTAGTATTCCCAGAAACGGTACAAACAGAATCATTCCCGATGATCCCCAAAGCGCCCCTCCGACGAGTATGGCGATAATGGTCATGAGCGTATTCAAATTGAGCTTACTGCTCACAGCCCAGGGAAAAATGACGTTTGCTTCGAGGTATTGAACAAATGTAAAAATGACTACAACTCCCATCGGGTAATAAATCGAATCAAACGTTATCCAGCTTACCACGATTGGCAATGATGCACCAATCATAATTCCAACATATGGAATGAATGTAAGAACTGCCGCAATGAAACCGAATAGGATTGCGTGTGGCACACCCAACAATAAAAGTCCAACGCTATTCAAAATACCCACGCATGTATACACGACCAGCATTCCTTTGATGAATTGATAATAGGCGGTAATGGTATCGTTGAGGATTGCTCTCAAATCGATGAGCGGAATGGATGGAAGTAATGCGTGAATGACGTTCACCAGTCGCTTGCGTTCATATAGGATAAGTGCAGCGATGATTGGAATGAGTATGAGCAATACCACCAGGATGGATACATTTCCCGCCGTGGTTGTAATGAAAGGCAACACCTCATTACCATAGTTCGACTGCATGGAACTGAGCCAACTTTGCTGTTCTTCAAGCGTGATCTGAGCGCTGTCGGCAAGCCAACCGGAGAACTGTTGCCATGCATCACTTAGCTTGAGTTGAAGTTTACTCCACACAGAAGCAAAACCTGCAATTTGCCAAATGAGCAGCGACAGCAATGCGCCTGCGCTAATAACAAGTGCAGATAAGCTAATAGCAATAGCCGCCACCGGTGAGAATTTGCGTGACTCCAGCCAATGACAAACGGGATAGAGTATGCAGGCAATGAGCAGCGCAAAACTGAGGGGAATTAGCACGCTGCGACCTAGGTATAAAATCGCGATAACGGCGGGAATTTCAATCAGAAGTTTGGTGTTCTTAGTCATTGCCTCTCAAACGAAATGATACAGGCAAAGTAGTTAGTACATTGTCGCAATCGCTGATAAGCATCAGCATTATCCCAATCTAATGGGCAATGGCAAACGTTGATTACTCTACAATTAATTGCTGCCTGTGCAAAGTTGAAAAGGCAGGTTGTAATTCGATTGTATATATACCGGATGACAAGTGGGAGATGGATAGGTTATTGAGTCCTTCGCTAACCTTACCGAGGCTAATAATTCTTCCGGTTGCGTCCAGTAAGCGATAATCAATCGGTTTGGTTGTACCTGTAAGTTGAATCGTGACCATATCGGAAGCCGGGTTCGGAAATGCGCTCCACTGTATGAAAGAGTTGCCGTTTTCATTCACTTCTAGGGCACTTTCAACTACAAAGTCCAGCATGGTTTGGCAACCATTGGATGTGGTAATTACCAAATTGATGCTGCCAATGGAATTGTTCGCCCATTGAACTTGGATGAAATTGGAACCCTGGCCTTGTAAAATGTTTCCGCCTGTTACCGACCATTCATACGACACATTCGAGAGCTGGCTGACTGAGTACGTTTGAACGCTGAAAGGTTCAAATGTGCTTAATCCAATTATTTCGGTTGTCGGAGACAAAATTGGATCAGGGGCAACTAAATCAAAACAAGTGTAAGCTAAGCAACCGTTCGCATCTGTAATCTCGACTCCATAAAATCCTGCTGGTAAGTTGGTCAAGTAAGGAGAGTTTACATCGTTTCCGAACTCTGCCGGATTAAATACCTGTTGATTGCCGCAACTAACAGCCCAGTTATAGAAGTAATTGTAGGGTGCAAATGCAATAGGGTCTGGCGTACCTCCGGTTACTATTGCCGATATAGTTCCATCATTTGAGTTGAAGCAACTCACATTGGTTCCACCAGGATAAGTCGAGAGATCCAGCGTCAGCTCCAGAATCGCTGGTTGATCCAATGTAATTGTAGCTGAAACTTCGCAACCAGAATCTTGGTCAACTACGTTAACCGAATACTGACAAGCGGTGATGTTGTTTAGATCCTCAGTGGTTGCTCCAAAGAACGGGCAGCTATTCTGAGATGACCACTGGTATATGTAGTTGCCGCTACCCCCTGTTACATGAATGTCAATGCTTCCATTGTTTTGTGCGAAACAAGAGGGATTACTCAAAGTATGGTCGACATTGAGTCCCAAGCAGCCGGGGTTACAATTTATCTCATGCCATCCCAAATGAGAGAAATCGTCAACTGACAACGTATCCCACTCGAGTGAAGGATCAAAAACATCGGGATTTGCAGTAACACCGCTTAACACCTCCGGCTTTCTTACCATCGTGTGGTTCATAGTCCACCATCGTGTATTGGGGTCGCCTAGCTGCCACCAACCGCCGCCCGGGTCTTCACCGATTTTACCAACTATGTCAATTATTTGATTGCCGTTTTTAACGAGTACAAATGCGTCGTCGCCATTGTACCACATGGGTGAATTGGATTGAACATAAATGGGATTAAGGAAAGTGTCCGCTACGGCTTCAAGTAAAGGAGAAATAGGCGAATCAACACCGGTGCCATTCGGGTCACGTTTATCCAACGCAAAAACCCGCACACTGAGTGGCTCGATGATTCCAGTAATATTCATCAGCATAGGATTTCCCGCTCCATCGCGATCGCGTCCCATGGAATAGACTCCATCGAGCAAAACCGGCTGCGAGGTAGGGTTGTAAAGTTCAATGGCCTTATTGTTGTTGGTCCCTTCCACATATTCTGAAATGAAAATTTCATCGGCGCAATCGGTTTGAATGATGAAGCCTGTGCATTGACAATCGGAATCCATTCGATCGTATCGTGTTAACGGGTTTCCATCGTCGCACGGTGTTCCAGCAAACGAGCATAGGCCATCGTCTATCGTTGCATTCGATTTGAAATTGCAGGCAGTAGGATCCGTGCAACCGAACGTGCTTTGGGCATGCGAATACAGGAAACAAAAAGTTGCTGCTAAGAGTAATGCAATAGACTTCATGACAACGGCTGGTTTGGTTTTGTAAGAGGGGCAAAAATAGCGGACAGCATTTTATTTTATATCATTATCGATGCGGAACAATAGTAAGAATTCAATGCATGTAATTCCTTCTCCGCAGTTCGCTCAATGTTTTGCCAAATAGGAAATATCCTTGAATACCTGGAAAACGGGCAACAAAAAGGGCCGCCATCCGACGACCCTTTTCAATTCATATCTGAATAGGAAGATTACATCATACCACCCATTCCACCGCCCGGCATTGCCGGCATGGCTGGAGCGTCTTCTTTAATGTCGCTGATTACGCACTCAGTGGTGAGCAACATACCGGCGATAGAAGCTGCGTTTTCAAGTGCAACACGAACCACTTTCGTTGGATCGATTACTCCTGCTTCGATGAGGTTTTCGTAGGTCTCTTTGCGAGCGTTGTATCCGTAGTCGTCTTTTCCACCACGAACTTTGTTTACCACAACGGCGCCTTCACCGCCTGCATTGGCAACAATCTGACGAAGGGGCTCTTCAATGGCACGCACCACAATGGCAATACCTGTCTGCTCATCGTCATTGGCACCTTTCATTTTCTCGAGGGCTTTCGATGCGCGAATGAGCGCAACACCACCACCGGGAACAATACCTTCTTCAACGGCAGCACGTGTAGCATGCAATGCATCATCAACGCGGTCTTTCTTCTCTTTCATTTCGACTTCGGTAGCAGCACCGATGTAAAGAACCGCAACGCCACCGGCTAGTTTAGCCAAACGCTCTTGCAACTTCTCACGATCGTAATCAGAAGTGGTCTTGTCGATTTGCGCTTTGATTTCACCAATACGCGCCTGAATCGCTTCTTTGCTTCCTGTTCCGTTTACGATAGTTGTATTGTCTTTGTCGACAGTAATTTTCTCAGCACGGCCTAAGTCTTCCAGCGTTGCATTCTCGAGCTTCAAGCCGGTTTCTTCGCTGATAACTTGTCCACCTGTGAGTATCGCAATGTCTTGGAGCATGGCCTTACGACGATCGCCGAAGCCCGGTGCTTTAACCGCAGCTACTTTCAGCGCACCGCGAATTTTATTTACTACAAGTGTGGCAAGCGCCTCACCATCGACATCTTCAGCAATAATGAGTAATGGACGTCCGGTTTGAGCTGTTTTTTCAAGCACAGGAAGAAGTTCTTTCATCGTGCTCACTTTCTTGTCGTAGATGAGGATGAAAGCGTTATCTAAATCAGCTTCCATGTTCTCGGCGTTGGTCACGAAGTAAGGCGACAAGTAACCGCGATCGAACTGCATACCTTCTACGGTCTTCACTTCTGTTTCAGTTCCTTTTGCTTCTTCAACTGTGATAACACCTTCCGTTCCCACCTTGGTCATAGCATCGGCTATGAGAGTGCCGATTGCTTCGTCGTTGTTGGCCGAGATAGATCCAACTTGCTTGATTTTGTCATTATCATTTCCAACTGTGCGGGAAATTTTCTTAAGATCAGCAACTACCGCTTCTACAGCTTTATCGATTCCGCGCTTTAAGTCCATTGGGTTGGCTCCGCTGGCTACGTTTTTCAAGCCTGCAGTAACAATGGCTTGAGCCAATACCGTAGCTGTTGTTGTCCCGTCACCTGCGATATCAGCTGTTTTGCTGGCTACTTCTTTCAGCATTTGAGCACCCATGTTTTCGATAGGATCTTTCAATTCGATTTCTTTTGCTACCGAAACACCGTCTTTGGTGATGTGTGGTGCACCGAATTTTTTATCGATAACGACATTGCGTCCTTTTGGGCCGAGGGTTACTTTCACTGCGTTGGCCAACGCGTCTACACCGGCTTTCAGCTTTTCGCGGGCCTGTGTATTAAAGGTTATTTCTTTTGCCATGGTTTATTCTTTTTTCGAATGTTAATTGACTTGGTGAATGTTAGACGATTGCGTAGATATCGGCTTCACGCATGATGAGGTATTCCTTTCCATCTACCGTGATTTCAGTGCCTGAGTATTTTCCGTACAACACGGTGTCACCTTCTTTCACGGTCATGGGCTCATCCTTTTTGCCGGCACCTACCGCTACAACTTTTCCACGCTGAGGTTTTTCTTTCGCAGTGTCGGGAATGATAATGCCGCTGGCGGTGGTTGTTTCTGCAGGGCTGGCTTCAACGAGCACGCGGTCTGCAAGGGGTTTTACGTTGACTGACATGATGAAATTATTTAATCGGTTAATTGATTTTTTGAATTGCGGAAACGCGATTGTCACCTTTTATGCCAAGGCCCTGCAATGAAAATTTTGTCATACAGAGCAAAAAAAATGTCAGTGTATTGCGACACACTGACATTTTCAAACGTGAATGCTTTATGAATTACTGACCTTCAGCCGGGGCTTGTTCAGCAGGTTGTTCGGTTGTTTGCTCTGTTCCTGCAGGCTCTGAACCACCTTCGCTTATGCCTGAGCTGGTGTACCAGCGAGCAGAAATCAAACAAAGAACGAAAAGGGCGATTCCCAAATACCAGGTTGCTTTTTCTAGAAAGTCTGCTGTACGCTGCACGCCGCCAACTTGAGTGGCTCCCTGGAAGCCAACGGCCAATCCACCGCCTTTGGGGTTTTGCACCAATACTACCAGTGCGAGCAACAATGCAATAATTACAATCAGAATGACGATGAACGATGCCATGATATTACTTTTTAAAGTGTTCTAAATTTTTTAATTGGGCCGCAAAGTAAATACTTTTTTCGGGATGTTGTTCCATCAATTTGCGGAAAGCTTTGCGGGCCTTGTCCAGTTTCCCTTGTTTGGCAAATAAAACAGCCATGGTTTCAGTGACGATGCTAAAATCTTCGTCCAAGCTATCTTTTGCTATATTCCCGGTAGGGTAGTCGCCCGATTTTCCGCGGGCTATTTGCGGACTTCCCTGAATGAACTTATCAATCAAATCGCGCTGCTGCCTGTTTGCGTCCGTGGTTTTGATTCGACGGATTCCATGTGATAGAGGTGTAGCTTGGAAAGCGGGTAGGCTGTTATCTTCCGAGGAGTCAATCGTATTTTCAGTGTCGTCATCACTTGTTTGCTGAAAGCGCTGTGCTCTCCGATAAATCTGAGCGGCATAGGATGTTTCATCATCGGGCTCAAGATCGGGTTCAGCGTTGATTTCACTTTCGATCTGCCCTTGTTCCGGCTGAACTTCCAATTCGATGACCGTGTTCACTGCACTTATCAGGAATTGTCCTTCCAAGGGGTCTAATTCTGCCAGTTTCACATGTGCGATTTCTTCGGCAGATTCTATCTCCGTAGATTGTACTAACACATCTTCCGAAATCTCACTGCTTGCTTCGGCTGAAATGGTCTCTGCTAATCTGACTTCAGAGGTTTCCTGACCTGCAAGTTTTGTGACGGTTTCTTTGTTGTCCTCAACATCTAGTATGCGCGATGCCAGACTGGATTTTTCAAGGATGGGAACTTCCGTGGGGATTTTGGGTGAATCGCTGACCGGTAATACACCTTTCATGCGCCGATAAAGCATAGCTCGTTGCGACGTGTAAATGCCAGCCTGAGCTAATTGATCGGTGAACTGAACATCACCCCGCGCTTTCAACGCTTGAGTCAGTGCTATTTGCGCCGCACCAAAAAAAGGATAGCGGGCAACCGTTTCGCGTAACTCCACGAGCTGTTCCTCGGAAATAGTTTCCGGGTTCATCAGCACACTATGGAGGTAATCTTTGCGCATTTCTTTACCAGTTGCCTACGCTGGCATTATAAATTTCCTGAGTTAATTGCTCATTGATCAGCGACCATAAACTTTCCTCAATCGAAAACAAATCCTGATTAGCGTCGAAGTCAGCAAACTTCGAAAACGTTTTTTCAAAACTCAAATCCGGTTCAAGAGAGTTCACATAGCTCACCTTCACGGTAATGGTAAGTCGGTTGAGTGAGGCGGTCTCTGCTGCACCCGATTGAACGGCCACCGGAGCGGTGCGGTAATCGACTATGGTTCCGGAAAATGTTAATTCTCCTTTTCGTTCTGCCAGTTTCAATGGGCTTTGAGCCAGCAACAAATCTTTCAACGATTCAGTAAATCGCTGAGCGTAGAGCGGAGTAGCCATCGCCGTCTGAGGTTTGAAATAGTCCACTGAAAATGTCTTTGCTCCACTGAATTGTCCTCCTGTGAACGAGTAAATTCCACAACCCGAAAGCGCTGTGACGAAACAAATGGCTATGACAAGAAAACCTTTCATGGCTTAGGTTAAATTATATTCTTTGATTTTTCGATAGAGAGTGCGTTCTGAAATGCCCAACTCCTCCGCAGCATATTTACGCTTGTTTCGGTGTTTTTTCAACGCCTTTTCGATTAGTTCGCGTTCTGAGTTCTGAAGTGAAAGGGTTTCCTCTACTTCAATTATCGGATCTGCCGTTTGGGGCAGGCGTATGACTCCGGCCGATGGAGCGGTATGCGTGTTTACAGCAGAAGAATGATCGTTGGCGAAAACCCGCTGTATCAGTTCTGCGTTGCCTGCATCGTGTGCAAAATCAACACCCGATTGCATCATGCCGCCAACGAGTTTTTTCAGATCATTCAGGTCATTTTTCATATCAAAAAGGACCTTGTATAAAATTTCTCTTTCTGAAAAATTATTCGGAGCAGAAGAGCCTCCTGTTACCACCATACTTCGGTTGCCGAAGTCTTCGTGAGGCAAATAGTATGCGAGTGTTTGGGCGGTTATCAAACGATCTTGTTCGAGCACATTAATCTGCTCTGTGATGTTCTTCAGTTGACGAATATTTCCTGGCCACGAATAGCTCACAAGCATGTCTTTTGCATCCGGCGCGAGCTCCAGCACCGGCATTTTATATCGTTCCGCAAAATCGGTTGTGAACTTCGCGAATAGCAAAGCGATATCTTCTTTCCTCTCACGAAGCGGCGGAAGAAAAACAGGTACCTGATTCAGTCGGTAGTATAAATCCTCTCTGAATTTTCCCTTGCGAATGGCTTCACTGAAATCAACATTCGTTGCTGCCACAACCCGCACGTTGGTTTTCTGCACTTTCGATGAGCCTACACGAATGTATTCGCCGGTTTCCAGAACTCGCAGTAATCGGACTTGTGTTTGCAGCGGAAGTTCGGCCACTTCATCGAGGAAAATTGTACCGCCATTGGCTTCTTCGAAGTAACCCTTTCGAGCATCCGTAGCTCCGGTGAACGACCCTTTCTCATGTCCGAACAATTCACTGTCGATGGTGCCTTCCGGAATAGCGCCGCAGTTCACTGCGATATACGGAGCGTGCTTTCGCGCGCTGTATGCATGAATGATTTTTGGAATGTTTTCCTTTCCGGTTCCGCTTTCGCCGTTGATGAGCACCGACATATTGGTAGGTGCTACCTGCACAGCAATATCGAGCGCCCTATTTAGCATGGCGCTGTTACCTATGATTTCGAATCGTTGTTTTACAGCCCTGACGTCCATGGATGTTTACAAAGATTTTACTGGTTCGATATTTCTCGGATAAACATTTATCAGTTCGCCAATGAGGGTCACGGATGTGCAGTCGTTGGCCAAAACGTCGGCATAGTCACCCGGCGCACAATCCATAGTTTTCGGGAAAACCACCACGATGTTTTGCGAGTTGCGGCCCTGTAAATGTTCTTCTGATTTTTTACTGGTCCCTTCAATAAGAATGCGTTGAACTTTACCTACATGCTGTTTGGTTCGCTGCGCGGCACCCTGCATTTGCAGTGCGATGACTTCTTGCAATCGGCGACCTTTCACTTCATCGGGAATGTCATCTTCGAATTTTCTTTCGGCCAACGTTTTTGGTCGTTCAGAATACTTGAACATGAAGGCCATTTCGTAGCGAACCTTTTCCATCAACGAGAGTGTGTCTTGGTGTTCTTCTTCGGTTTCACCGCAGAAGCCGGTTATGACGTCGGTACTGATGGCGCAATTGGGCATAATGCGGCGTATGGCATCGATGCGCTCCAGATACCACTCGCGTGTGTAGCCGCGATTCATGCGTTTTAATACATCGCTGTTTCCGCTCTGCACGGGCAGGTGAATGTACTTGCAGATATTCTCGTATTTGGCCATAATGTGCAGTACTTCGTCGGTCATATCCTTGGGATGTGATGTCGAGTATCGAATGCGCAAATCAGAACTAACCAGCGCAACCATTTCCAGAAGCTGGGCAAAGTTTACGGTCGGCTTGGTGCTGTCGAGAATTTCACCTTTGTTGTTGATGTTCCACTTGTAAGAATCTACATTTTGACCCAATAAGGTAACCTCGCGATATCCTTGGTTGAACAGGTCGCGTGCTTCATTGACAATCGTTTGGGGGTCGCGGCTGCGCTCACGGCCTCGCGTAAATGGTACCACGCAAAATGAGCACATATTGTCACATCCGCGCATGATGGAGATGAACGCCGTTATTCCATTGCTGTTCAATCGGACCGGGGTAATCTCGGCATACGTTTCTTCACGACTTAACAGCACGTTTACGGCTTTTTGCCCCTCATCTACTTTGTCGATGAGGTTTGGAAGATCACGGTAGGCATCAGGCCCAACAACCATGTCAACGAGTTTTTCCTCATCGAGCAGTTTTTCGCGCAGTCGCTCGGCCATGCATCCAAGAACTCCAATTTGCATATCGGGCTTCCGTTTTTTGACCGAACTCAAATAGTCGAGTCGTCCTCTGATACGTTGTTCAGCATTGTCCCGGATCGCACAGGTGTTCAGCAATACGACATCTGCCTCCTCCGGGTCGCGTGTGGTGCTGAAACCCTCTTTCGCAAGAATGCTTGCAACGATTTCGCTGTCTGAGAAGTTCATCTGGCAGCCATAACTCTCAAGAAGAAGTTTACGCTGTTTCTTGTTTGAATTGACCTCCGCATCCAGCATGAGGTATTCACCCTGACGGGTTTCATCGATTGTTTTTTCTTCCACAGTGTCTGGCTGTTTTGAAAATCAGTGTTTTAAAAGGTTCGCGAAGATAGCGATTTTAAACCGATTTGGTTCGACAGTTTTTTCATCGCATACATTTGCCGCTTTCAAAACGCTCCAAAGTAAAATCAGGAATGAAGGAAACGGGGCATAAAAAACAAGCAGAAGTATGAGCAAAAACCTCGTTATAGTTGAGTCGCCTGCCAAGGCAAAGACCATCGAAGGATACCTAGGGAAAGACTTCACCGTTAAGAGCAGCTATGGTCACGTACGCGACTTGCCTAAAAACGACGTTGCTATTGATGTAGAGAAGGGGTTTAATCCCGTGTATATCGTGTCGCCCGACAAAGAGGAAGTGATTCGCGAGCTTAAAAAATTGGCGGCGAAAGCAGATGATGTATGGTTGGCGACGGATGAGGACCGCGAAGGAGAAGCCATTTCATGGCACCTGGCGGAAGCATTGGGTTTGGATGTAAAAAACACGAAGCGCATTGTTTTTCATGAAATCACGAAGAAGGCCATCCAGGAAGCGATAGCCAAGCCACGGACAATAGATATCGATTTAGTAAATGCTCAACAAGCGCGTCGTGTACTCGATCGCTTGGTAGGATTTGAGCTCTCGCCTGTCTTATGGAAAAAAGTGAAAGCAGGTTTAAGTGCAGGGCGTGTGCAAAGCGTTGCAGTGCGCATCATTGTCGAGCGAGAGCGTGAAATTGAAAAATTTGCGGCCTCTTCATTCTACAATGTGCGAGGAAGTTTCGACCTGGGCTCGGCAACCCTAAAAGCAGATTTGAGTCGGAAGTTGAAAGATGGTGACGAGGCTAATGCCTTTTTGCAAAAGGCCAATGGCGCTACTTTCAGCATAACACAGATGGAAACAAAGCCGGCGAAACGCACCCCGGCAGCCCCATTTACCACGTCAACGTTGCAGCAAGAGGCCAGCCGCAAGCTGGGTTTTAGTGTTTCACGCACTATGGTTGTCGCTCAGCGTTTATATGAAAGCGGAAAAATCACCTACATGAGAACGGACAGCGTGAATCTTTCCGACTTCGCGCTCGATGCTGCCAAAAATGAAATCGCTCGCTCGTATGGCGAACGTTATTCGAAAACACGCCAATACACAAACAAAAACAAGGGCGCACAAGAAGCTCACGAAGCCATCCGACCCACGGAAATGAGCGCTCACCAAATTGAAGGTGAACGCGACGAGCAACGGCTCTATGAGCTTATCTGGAAGCGCACGCTTGCTTCTCAAATGGCCGATGCCGAGCTCGAAAAAACAACAGCCACTGTTGGTATCAGCACCATGGATGATGTATTGCTCGCCAAGGGAGAAGTGGTGAAATTTGATGGATTCTTGAAAGTATACGCAGAGGGAACTGATGAAGAGGATAATGAGGAGGGCGGTAGTGGCATGTTGCCTCCTTTGAGCGTAGGACAAATTCTATCCATGATGGATATTACCGCGACACAGCGTTATACCCAGAAGCCTTCGCGCTATTCGGAAGCATCGCTGGTGAAGCGTTTGGAAGAATTGGGTATTGGAAGACCATCGACCTACGCCCCAACAATTTCAACCATTCAGCAGCGAGAATATATCGAGAAGAAGGACAAGGAAGGAACGCCGCGCAGTTTTGAGTTACTGGTTCTAAAGAATGGAAGCATTTCTACCTCCACTAATAACGAATTTACCGGTGCGGAGAAATCGAAGTTATTCCCGACCGACATTGGAATGGTTGTGAATGACTTTCTGGTGGATCAGTTCCCAACTATTTTGGATTATGCTTTTACAGCCAATGTTGAACAGGAGTTCGACGAAATAGCAGAAGGAAAACTGCCTTGGCAGGAGATGATGACTAAGTTTTACAAGCCTTTTCACGAGAACGTGGCGCATACGATAGAGAATGCTGCCCGCCAATCGGGCGAACGTGAATTAGGTGTTGATCCCAAAACCGGTAAGGCTGTCTTAGCGCGAATTGCGCGTTTTGGCCCTGTGGTGCAGTTGGGTGGAAGTGAGGATGAAGACAAGAAGTTTGCATCACTGCGCGCTGGTCAAAGCATAGGAACAATTACACTGGAGGAAGCATTGAAATTATTTGATTTGCCCCGAATGGTGGGAGAGTATCAGGGTCAGCCGGTTACTGCTGCAATCGGTCGCTTCGGACCTTTTGTGAAGTGGGGTAGCTTGTATGCATCTCTTCGAGTGAAGGAGGGCGACGACCCATTTACTATTGAGATTGATCGAGCTGTGAAACTCATCGAAGATAAAGTGAATGGTGTGAATGCTGCCTTGATTCAAAAGTTCGACGATCGTCCTGAAATTCAAATCATTCAAGGGCGTTTTGGTCCATACATCAAACGAGAAAAGGATAATTTTAAATTACCGAAGGGTAGTGATGCAAAGACCATAAGTTTGCCCGAGGTACTCGCTGCCATTGCTGAGCAAGAGGCTAATCCGACAGCGCGCAAGAAGGCTGCAGCAAGAAAACCTGCAGCGACAAAAAAGGCCGCCGGCAAAAAAGCCCCCGCTAAGAAGTCCGCCAAAAAATCGGCAAGGAAGTAATTGCTCGGTTTCAACATAGGTTCGTTCAGAATACCTGAAGGTTGGTTGATCGGATGTGCAGGGGTGCTGCATTTTCGCACCATGGATATTTCTGTTTTCTTGACACGAAGCGATTTTCGTGCAGGTTCGTTGTCGCCCCTCGCGCCATCTCATTTGGAGAAGAATATTCATTTTTTTGAAGGGGATATGGAGGAACTCGAGGGCAAGAAGGTGGCAATTATTGGTGTTTGTGAGAGCAGGGGTTCTCACACAGACTGTCAATCGGAGAATGCACCAGACGCCATTCGCCAGTATTTATACCGCTTGCATTGGTTTGATGGAAAGCTGTCCATCATTGATCTTGGTAATATTCGCGCGGGCAATGAGTTAAAAGACACGTATTACGCGCTCAACCAAACATGCGAAGTCTTGTTGCGCAAAGGCATTATTCCGCTCATCATTGGTGGTACGCAAGATTTGACTTTTGCCAAATATCAAGCGTACGAGCACCTGGAGCAAACGGTGAATTTGGTGACTATCGACTATCGGTTGGATTTTGGAAAGAGCGATGGCGAAATTCATTCTAAGAATTATCTGAATAAAGTGGTGCTGCACAAGCCCAACTATCTTTTCAATTATAGTAATATCGGGCATCAGCGTTATCTGGTGGAGGGCGATCTTCTGGAGTTAATGGGTAACATGTATTTCGACGCTCATCGCCTGGGTGAAATTCAAAGCTCTATTGCCCGAAGTGAGCCCACTATTCGAAATGCCGACATAGTGTCAATCGATATGAGCTCTATTCGAATGGGAGAATGTCCGGGCACAACCAATGCCGGTCCAAACGGCTTTTATGGAGAAGAAGTAGCTCAGCTTTGTCGATATGCAGGTATGAGCGATAAATTGACGTCATTCGGTTTATATGAGGTGGATCCTTTGATGGACCTTGCCGGACACACCGCCCATTTGGCTGCTCAACTAATTTGGTGTTTTTTGGAAGGTGTCTCACAACGAAAGGGAGACTATCCCATTGGCGATTACACGGATTACTTTAAGTATATAGTCCCTATTACCCACGATGGACATGAGTTAGTATTTTACAAGAGTCATTTGAGTGAAAGGTGGTGGATGGATGTGCCATATCCGGCCGGAACCGAAAAGAAATACGAACGTCACCACATGGTTCCTTGCACCTATGATGAGTTTCAGCTGGCATCTTCAGAAGAAATGCCCGATAGATGGTGGAAGACCTATCAGAAGCTAGTATAATTTAGAAATGAAATCACGCCACACGACTCCTTTTGGACCTTCCGATTTGCCCTCGACCGACATGTTTTTTTTGGCTAAATCGAAAATTATCCTAAATTAGCGTTTTTGCAATCGAATTTAAGAAACCAAACCAAGCAATAACTCGATTTTTATGAAGAGAATTTTAATCTCTGTTTTTCTTGTAATCTGCTCCCTTGTTGGGTTTGCGCAGCAGGATCCTCAGCTAACAATGTGGCAATACGATCGGCTGTCTGTTAATCCAGCAATGTCTGGAATAGATAGAATGCATTCCATCACCGCTATTCATCGCGATCAATGGGATGGATTGGATAAAGATCCGAAGACGTATCTATTCAACTACAGTGGAATTTTTGGTGAAAAACAAAATATTGGATTAGGAGCTACAGTGTGTTCAGAGGTTCTTGGACAGCAACAGAATACAGTAATTCGCTTTTCCCCTTCTTACCACCTTGCATTGAGTGACGGTAAGTTTATCTCGGCTGGTTTATCCATCGGACTTTATCAGGCAAAGCTTGGAGCCAATTGGGTTTACATTGATGCTGGTGATCCTACCATACCGACCAGTTCAAGGTCAGAAGGAGGAGCAGATGTAGGTATTGGTTTCAACTTGTATAAGCCTGGAAAGTACTTTGTAGGCGCCTCAGCTACGCACCTCGCTGGCCCTAATTTGGAGGATGTAGGTATTCAGATGGCACGACACTATTACGTGATGGGTGGATACGAGGCCTCGGTAAATGCAGATGTTACCATCAGACCGAATGTGATGTTCAAGACCGATGCAACTTCAAGTCAAATTGATCTCAATGCTGATGTTCTTTTCAAAAAGATGGTGTGGGGAGGTTTGGCTTATCGTTTTGGTGATGCTATTGCTCCATACGTTGGTTTCCAGAAAGATTTTGACCAGGTCAACCAAGAGGTCCGCACAATGAATCATGGCATCAAGCTAGGATATTCATACGACTTGAACACGTCAGTTCTGAAGGATTATTCAGCCGGGTCACATGAGATTTTTGTTACATATTCTGTGAAGTTTACTCCTATTGACAACGGAGCTGGTCATAGCAATCCACGCTTCTTGTAAAATAAAATGAAACCATTTGGGTTAAGTTGGCGTATTGCAATTTTCACCCGATAGAAGAAGATAATTACCACCAACAATTTTTTTAGTAATAACCAACCTGCTTTAAACTATAAGAGTGATTGTTTACTAAAATTGGAAATCATGAAAAAGTCGTTTTTATTTTTGATCGTTGCAGCAGTTTTCGCCGGTTGCAGAGTAGGCGCAAACGGTGAGCTCATTGGCGCTATTCGTGCTGAAGAGTGGGAGCAGATCAACCCGTATGGAATGAATTACATTCATTTCGGGTCCTTTACGATGGGCCCAAGTGACCAGGATGTGCCGTACGCTTTGAACAACAAAGCGAAAACGATTACAATGCCTGCGTTCTATATGGACCAAACTGAAATCTCCAACAACGAGTACCGTCAATTTGTAGAATACGTGCGCGATTCTCTCATGCGTGACTTTCTAGCAAACGCAGACGTGGAAGGTTATAAGCAACCTGACCGCGATGATGGTCGTGACTGGGAAGTATTCGTTAATAAAGGATATGTGTTGAATTGGGAAGAGCCAATAGACATGGAGAATGAAGATGTTTTTGAGAACATTTTCAACGAGTTCTATTTGCAAGGAGCCGATAAGTTTTACGACCGTTTGGAAGTAGACAATCGTAAAATGAAATACCGGTATTGGTGGATTGATTACAAGAGTGCGTCAGTTAAGGCAGGTAAGGACGAAGAATACGGCGAAGTGAATTCGCTTAATCAATTGCATTCTGTAAGAGGTCACAGCGATCGTGCCCAGTTCATTATTGAGGAACAAACAAATATTTATCCGGATACACTTTGTTGGGTTGCCGACTTTACATATGGTTTCAATGAACCTTTAACGGAAAATTATTTTTGGCACCCCGCATACGATGATTACCCGGTTGTTGGCGTAACATGGGGTCAGAGTCAAGCATTTTGTGCTTGGAGGACCCAAATTCTCAATGAATTTAAATTCTCGGCAGGAGAGGCATTTGTGCAACGCTTCCGATTACCTTCCGAAGCAGAATGGGAATACGCTTCTCGAGGTGGACTAGAATTGTCGCCTTATCCATGGGGAGGTCCATACATTCGTAATAATCTCGGTTGCCCATTGGCCAACTTCAAGCCAATGAGAGGCGATTATGTAGAAGATAATGGCTGCCATACAGTACCCGTTCAATCCTATTCTGCGAACGATTATGGATTGTGGTGTATGGCAGGTAATGTAGCGGAGTGGACCAATACGGCTTATGATGAGTCTGTTTATGAGTTCACACACGATATGAGTTCGGAATATGAGTATCGTGCTCAACAAGACGATCCTCCAAGCATGAAACGTAAAGTCATACGCGGTGGCTCCTGGAAAGACATCGGGTATTTTATTCAGAATGGTACACGTTCATACGAGTACCAGGATACAGCAAAATCATACATCGGATTCCGTTGTGCGATGAGTTACCTGGGACGAGGAAAGAATGTCGCTCCTGAAGACTTTAACGAGGAATAATCAATTAAAACCAACCTTTTTATTAACCCTTACAAGCGTTAGAAAATTATGAAACCTGGAAGTAAAGCGTGGAAAAAGTTTATGGCAAAGCTCTACGGTATTGGAGCTGCAGTAGTAATCATTGGTGCGATGTTTAAGATCCAGCACTGGCCCTTCGCCTCGTTGCTGTTGGTTGTAGGTCTCAGCACCGAAGCAGTAATCTTCTTCTTCTCTGCATTTGAACCTTTGCACGAGGAGCCTGATTGGTCATTGGTATACCCTGAATTGGCAATGCCAGAAGAGGCAAAGCACTCAATGAAGGAGCAAAACAAAAAAGGAAGCAAAGGAAATATTGGAGGAGGCACTGTTACAGCTCAATTGGATAACATGCTTGCCGAGGCAAAAATTGAACCAGAA
>JAIYBR010000144.1 GCA_027488435.1 Flavobacteriales bacterium | reverse complement strand
TCATGGCATTCTTATTATTCATAGAATCTCGAAATATTAAATTTAAAAAAATTTTATTGAGGAAGAACAACGCCCGCTGCAGAGAATTGCATTCTCGTTGCTTCATTTTTGAGATCCGCTATCAAAATTGGATCTGTGAGTAGGCTACTAAGATTTATTAAATCTTGATCCCACAGCAAGCCATTAGTCGTTAAAACGTAATGATTATAAGCCGACTCCGATTTGGAAAAAGTTAGAACTTGACGCCCTGAGTTAATAGCAGAAGGACCATTCATCTTGCCTGCAGAGGTAAATGAATGAGTTAGTATATGCGGAGTGGAGGTACTTGTACCGTCCTTTAATCCATTCGACCACTGTGTAAATTCTTTTGTAATAGCTCGGTTTGCAGCCAGGGCTGAAATCCAAAAACCAGTATGGTTCAAGTGAATATAAACAACAACAATATAAAATAAAGTACCCAATACAACCACAGTGATACCAATACTTTTCGAGACTCCAATAAAAAGCATAAGTCCGAAAATTTTCAACGCCGCAGAAACTACAATAAGCATGATGCCGAGTAACTCAGTTGCCATCATTTTGAGGGAATCACTCCGATGCTGCGCCTGCACTGCGGGTTGCCTAGATACAAAAGCTGAGTTGCGATGAATGCATTTACTTCCTTGTTGTGACTTGTGAAGCATAACGCCAATTGCATCCAAACCAATAAAAAGCACAACAACAATAACGGAAATAATTGCATACATGAAGTTTATTTTACTCCCCCCATACAAAGTGACACCTGCAGCTAGAATTTCAATAAAAATCGCAATTAACGTCCATGCTAAGTCACCTGAAAACCCAATAGTATCATAAACTCCAGGATAAAATGGATTATTGGTCTTCCGAGTACTAAACCAAGTTTTCAGTGCCGCAGGACTGGGAACAAAGAGATCTGGATTATTGTAGAATGGATAGTTAATAGCCATAAAATCAGCGATTTGAATTAAGATGTGGTTCGTGTAATTTGCACTCTGCTATATTACAACATAAATTCAATTCAACAAAGCAACTGCCATAATCATTAATCCCATTTGTATTTAATCTCCATCATCCCAATGGATAGCTCCCATAATTCTCAATATTTCATTCAACTTACCCCCTCCTGCACCAAATTATACACTTGCCAAAATAACTCCCATTGCTCTTTGGGGTAGGGTCCGGGTTGAGTGCCTGTAATCAGATTTGATTTTATACTGAAGTTCTTTATCATAACGCCGGTGCGAAGTGTGGCAATGTCGGATGATGGTTGTGGCTCCGGAAATGCATAAAATTCACCCTTATCCACCTTCGTGGCTTTTAGGTTTTCATTGAGTGGTACGTCGGTATTACGCAAGAGCTCGTCAATTTCAGATGCATCACCTGTGGCTAGAATAAATGACTTTCTCATACACGAGAGATAAAGCCCTGTGGCACTCTCAATTTCTGAAACACTCAATCCGCACGATAGGCGCCATAACAAGCGTTCCATTGAATTTTCAGTTTCAAACAGTCCTTCTTGCAATGATTGCGGACCGATCAACTTCTTTGCTACATCCAAACTTCCCCTGTACCGATTTTGGTCCATGTAAAGGATATCGCGGCGATTCTCTCTGCGCGAGGAATCTGTATCCTTTTTGGGTATGTCGAATTTTTCCATATCTGCCCACGTCAGGGTCCAACTTATTGTTGAACCCGAGTCTGCAATAGCGCGCCTCTTCAACAAATCATCGTAAAAACGGAAGTTATTCTCAGTTGCATGGTAGGTATAGCCGTCCAAATAAACAGCTACGGATTTCATCGACCCCATGGAATCGGTCATTTCCTCTTCTAATCCATTTCTCACCGCCGAAGTAAGTGAAATCATGAAATCAGGCCGCGTATGCATTGCCACACCATTTGCAGGTCCCAAATCTATCTGAGGCCTTATCATATAGTTGTAGCTTACTTCTCCCTTGGTAATTCTGAATTTATAATTCGTTACACCATCCTGCATAAAATCTTCAAAACGATTTCCCTGCTGCTCTCCGCTATTTAGATGGGTTCGCAAACTGCGAATAAATCGATCTTCAAGCTCGCTTTCCTCAATTTTTCCATCTCCAGAAATCATTGAGAGGCCCGTATTGTATTCCTCCCATGCATCTGCCTTTTCGACGATTTTGTGAAAGAGCTTTTCAGCACGCGAGCGACTCAATTCCTGCTGTATATTTTGATTGGTGTAGGTGTAGATGCAGCGATAACACCCGTCATGTCCTTTTGCCTTACACGAACAGTCTCGTATAGCCTCGTAGGCCTGCTTGATTACTCGGGTAAATTCAGCGGGATCGAATAACTGCCCTAAATAACCTGTGCCACCAGGTACCAAATCGTGCATGATTAGGTACTTGTCAAAGCGTCCGTTTTGTTCATTGTATTCAGCATAGCCCGCTATTTCAATATGCTGCGGATTTCCACCATAGTACTTCTTTAAACCAAGCTCAAGACCGGCCTTAAACATATTGATGGTGGCCACATCCTCAAACTCCTGCACCGGCAAGAGAATTTTTAAGGCTTCTGTCTTCAATTCCCGAAGTAGAAACACTTCTTCAAAGACCTCATCCTTCGCACCTGAATAGGGATGCTCCTTGTGCTTACAATATCCGTAATGGAACTGGACTTTGGTTGAGTTTAAACGTGAAGTACTCCTGCCGCAATGTCTGCAAGTAACGAAGCCGTGACTCGGTACATCCTGCAATTGATTAATGTCGATTTTGTTGGCATGCACAGCAGACGATAACCCAAGGTTTACATCAACAATATCGAGGTTTTTCACGTATTCAATTCCAAACGGAATTTCTCGCATGCCCCACGCTCCTTGAAACGCATTCTTATCAAACTTGTAGTGGCGCGACATCCGATATTGCTTGCTGTCGCGATCGTCTGAATCGTCGTTCAATGTTGCCAAATCGCTCTTGTCAACAGACTTGACGCCTTGCAATTTCACAAACACATGCTTGTTCCTCTCGGAACTCCAAGAAGGATCACCGCATTTCGGACAGGCGACTTCATTCGAACCAAGCGCAGGAGCCAAGTGGTCGCATGTTGAACAAAAACGCTGCTCCATGAGCACACCGCTTTCTCGCCAGCTGTATGTATTGATACCCGATACATTGAACTTAAATCCTTGGGAATAGAAATAGTTATCCGGTGCAAATTCGCGAATCGCTGATTTAGATGATCGTACAATCTCAAACTGCATGTTCGATGGTATGCTGTCACTTCCCTTAGCCTGTGCCTGTCCTACCCAAGCATTCAATGTAACACCCGTCTCCGGGAATGCATAATTGGGAAGCAATCCCATATTGGTGAGATGCTCAAGCACTGAACGCTTGTCGAGCATATTCTGCAAGCCTCGGTATGTCTTCCTATCCTGTTCCAACGCCCTGCGCTCTTCATCATCCGGCAATTGCGCCTTGGCCGCATCAATTTGAGCGATTGTGCGCGCTATAAACATGTATTCTTCTTTCAAGTCTGAAAAGACACGCTTCAAGCGAGTGGGCAATCCGTCGGAGTTCACATAATCTGACAATTCCTTCAATGCTTGCTCATCCTGCATGTCCGGTCGGTAGAAATCAGTGAAGCGGTCTTGAAGTTGCCTTTCATTATCCTTCATGTACCTCACAATGCGATTCACCCAGAAATCGGACGCTGTAATGTCTACTGTGCGCAGACTAAGCGTTCTCAACATGGCCGGCATTTTATGGTTTACCGGATCTGCAGTTACCCACGAATCCAGGCAGTAGGCAAAATAATGCCGGTGTAAGATTTCACGAGCCTCTAGAAAACATCCGGGAGTTGCCACTTCTCCTTCCATCATATCGCGCGGTTCTTCGAAGTAGTACAAGTCGTGTACTTTGCCCTGAGCGAAATTGGTTATGAGTGCCGAACCTGATGAACGACCCGCGCGCCCTACCCGCTGAAGGAAATTGGATGTAAGCGGCGGCACTGAATTATTAATAGCTGTATTCAACGTACCGATATCAATACCCATTTCCAGCGTTGACGTTGCTACAATCGTATTCAACGAGTTAAAATGCGGGCGCTCCTTGAAGTCAATCTCCTTCTTTTCGCGGTCTCTCCGCTCCAAGATGCCTGTGTGTTCCGCCGCAAAAATGCGCGGAGACTGATTGCGGTTATAGACCAACTGATAATAATTCAGATTGGTCTTCTCGGTAATACTAAGCACCCCGGTGCATTCGTAATCTAAACATGCTGTTCTCTCCGCGTGAATATCCTCGAGTGCTACGTGCAGCTGCATACTGCATTTAGAACAACGTTGAGTCTTAACGCCCTTAGCAACCAAAATGGCCGAAGGCTGCAAGGCGTAGTTTGTATCGCCACCTGTGCCTTGTTTGTTCATGAGCTCCGTCTCGCAAAACACATCAAACAACTTTCGAAAGAAGTCATTGATGATTTCGTGATAATCGGTGGCTTGCGGAAAACTCTTTCGGAAATAAGAACGATACCAATTATTGCGCGTGGTATAAGTAACATCGAGCATTTCTCCTGTTTGCGCCTCTGTGCCTATTACCTTGGGCAAACGTGCTTGCGGGCCGAAATATCGATTCAAAAAGTGACGACCATCTCGCTGCCAATTGAGTTCCCAGCGACCCAACCTTCCTGTGCGGGCCTTGCTTAGGTAAGCATGATCTATTCCTCCGCGTGTGCGCACTCGATGCAATACACCCACGACAAATGGTATTAATTCTCCTGCCGTGATATGCGCCAG
>JAIYBR010000187.1 GCA_027488435.1 Flavobacteriales bacterium | reverse complement strand
GTGCCGATGCCGAACTGACGGAGGCTGAACAAGACGCAAAGGCTGAAGTCGAAGCTCGCGATGCCATGCATGCCTATTGGCAAGCGATGGAGGGCACCGTAGATCAAGGCAAGGTCGAAAGCGGCATGGAAAACGCCGTTTATGGTAGTCCGGCAAAAGTCTATCGGAGTATCCGTGAGCGATTTCATACGGAAGACTGCTTGATGACCTGGTTCGATTTTAACACCAACGACGCAGCTGTCGTTATTAAACGAATGCAAGCTTTCATGGAGCATGTAGCTCCGTTATTTAAAAAAATGTAATCATGGATCATAGTCCTTTAATCATCGCCGGTGGCGGATTGGTTGGATTAGCAGCGGCGATCATGCTCTCTGACCGTTTTGAACGCATTGATATCTTCGAAAAGCGCGAGGAACCGATTTTCCCGCCATCGATGCAAGCTCGATCGCTGCAACTGGTGATTTCTGCCCGCGGATGGCGAACCCTGGAAGCAATTGGTTTGTCGCAAGACGTCCTGGATCATTCCTTGAAGCTAAACGGACGGATGCGTCATCATGCTGATGGGGCTGACATTGAACCCTATTCGGTTCACGGACACGAAATCAATTGTATTTCCCGAAATACGCTCTACCAATTGCTCACGCAGCGGGCTGAGGCATTGCCCAATGTCCATATTCATTACGATAGCGTGGTTCAGGATGTCTTTTTTGAGCAAAAGGCTATCGATGTGATGCATTACGGTCATAAAAAGTACTGGAAATACGATCTGCTCATTGGGGCCGATGGCGTGCGTTCCAAAGTAACCTATCATCTGAATCGTAACGGCACCTTAAGCCATCAATTGGAAAGGAATAACTACC
Source organism: Flavobacteriales bacterium (assembly GCA_027488435.1). GTDB lineage: Bacteria > Bacteroidota > Bacteroidia > Flavobacteriales_D > Sanyastnellaceae > JAIBBG01. The sequence goes on along the minus strand of JAIYBR010000187.1, from coordinate 8,122 downwards.
GTGAGATTCGAATCACGGAAAACCTTTGGGAACGGGATAAATTCCATTATTGGCACAGTCCGAAGGCCATGATTGGTGCCTTTCCGGTACATGAAGGCGGATTTAGCCTGTTTTTAGTGCATCAGAATGAGCATATGCTCGAATTGCTTGTGCAGAAAGATGACAGCGCCTTTGAAGCGTTGTTTCCCGGCGTTAAGGATGCCGTGCCCGACATTCGCGAGCGACTTAAACATTCCAAAGGCGGCTTTTTGGGTTCTGTTAATGCTCAAAACTGGCATCATGCCGACAATGTGGTCATTATGGGCGACGCTGCGCATGCCATGCTGCCGTTCATGGGACAAGGGTTAAATACGGGCTTGGAAGACCTTTGGAGCCTGAGTCAAATTATTGATAAAGAAGGAATAACATCACCTGAGTTAATTCAAAGCTTTACGTCTACTAGGCGGGTTCAAGCTGGAGCTATCCGAAGGATTTCGGAGAATCAGTTCAGGTATTTGACCGGAAAGTTTACCGATAGGGATTACGCCATAAAGCACTTGGCTGATCATCATTTGATAAACCATGATTTGCCGACGACTTACATGGGATGTGCATTCAGTCTGGATCCGTTTGCTGAAATTCTGGAGCGTGAGGAAAAGTTGTATGCGTCGTTTACGGAGGAGCAGATTGCAGAGGAGTTGGTTCGCATGGGGAAGGCTACGGATGATAGATGAGAGATTACGGATTACGAGTGATAGATTACAGATTACAGATGGCGCTTGTAAGTCAATCGATTACGGGATATTTTAACTCATAATTTACATTATGTAAAGTAAAACGAAAAGGATAACAGGAGTATAGGATTAGAGGATTATAGCCTCTTCCCTCTAATTTCTGGCAAACCTATTTTTCTGAAATCGTGCTCAAAAAAGAAACGGCAGCCAATCGGCCACCGCTTCCCTATAATCCTAAATTCCTATTCTACTACAATCCTTTCAGCGCTTCCTCCATTTTCTTCTTTCCCTCCATATTGCCAACTCTTACATATGCTTCTTTCAACGCGTTGATGATATCCTTATCCGTCGGACGCTCATTATAGCCGGTTTCAAAATACCCAATTGACTTAGCAAAAATCGTATTTGCATCCTTCACGCATGCATCATACTTAACGGCTTCGCGTGGCGGAATTTTATCGCATTCCTTGTACTTTTCCACTCCTTGGTTGTAGTACGTTGCACCCAAATTGAAAAGCGCATCAAAATACTTTGGGTTGATTTCCAGTGCCTTCAAATAAGCAGTTTCCTGGTCAGAAACTTTTCCAAGCTTTTCATAAGTTACACCAAGCACGAACCAAATCATTTCATTAGACGGATCTTGCGCCGTCAAATCCTTCAATAAGCCAAGTGCTTGGTCATATTTCTCTTCTGTGAGATATACGTTTACTTCAGCACGCAGTAATTCTGCATCTTTCGGAAACTTAGCACGAGCTTCTGAAAGCGTTTTTACGGCTTCTTCCTTCTTGCCCATTTTGTTGTAGAGCTCTACGATGGAGCTATATACACTGGGAACGTTGTATCCGATTTTAGCGCTTTCCTGAAATCCGGCCAATGCCTCTTCCAACTTTCCGCAACGCTCGGCGCAATAAGCTCCATTATAAATAGCCACAGAGTCAACAATCTTAAAACGCTCACTGATGTCGCGAGCTACCGCGAAACTTCCGGATGCTCCGCAAAAATCATTACTCCCGTATTGACTGGCGGCGCTTTCAAGCATCATGGCCTGCAGACTGCTTAATCCAGCTGTGTTTTCTTGAATCCACTCTTTTTTGGTGTCAATCTCCATCGATTTGAAATACGATTCCTTGCAGAATTGAACTGCATTGGGGAACTGAGCTGTGAGTTCTGGCTTTGTGGCTATGCTGAGGTAAATATCACCGCGATAGCGCCAGGTTTTCTCTTTGGTGGCAGCCTTGGGGTCGTTAATGGCCTTTTCAATATACTCAGCTGCTTTTGCATAATCGCCTTGCTTGTTGGCGTTGTAAGCCGAAGTTACGTCGGCCTGAGCATTAGTTTGTAGAGCCATCGCAAGCCCTACGGAAATCATCAGGATTCTTTTCATGGTTGGTGGTTGTATGTTTAATAGAGAAACGCCCGAAGTGAGCGTTTCTCATGCATTCTAATTTTTGTGCCGTTTTTGTTTTTACCGCAAAGACGCAGAGATAACAGAGAGTGAACTTCGATTACTCTTCGCCGCTTGGCTCGTCGTTTTCGGTTGTGTCTTCGCTTTCCTCTGTGCCGTCTGTTGGCATGTCTTCGTTAACGATTTCCGCTGTGGGTGTGTCGTCGTCTTCGTCTTTTAACACGCTGCAAATCGCTGCAATCTCGTCTTTGCCGCGAAGATTGATGAGCTTCACCCCTTGCGTGGCGCGACCTACCACGCGCAGATCCTCAACACGCAAGCGAATCGTAATACCGCTCTTGTTGATGATCATGAAATCGTGGTCGTTGTCTACACCGAGAATGGCAATCAAATCGCCGGTTTTCTCTGTAACATTAATAGTTTTCACACCCTTTCCGCCACGGTTTGTGATCCGGTAATCTTCCAATGCGGAGCGCTTTCCGAATCCTTTCTCGCTTACTACCAGAATATCGGTGTTTGGATTATCCACGCAAACCATTCCGATTACTTCGTTCTTGTCGCTGTCGAGCGATACTGCTTTGACCCCTTGCGCGGTGCGGCCTACGGCGCGAACGGTCTTCTCATTGAAGCGGATGGCTTTTCCTTCGCGAGTTCCCATTATTACCTCGCAGTTGCCGTTGGTGAGCTGAGCCGAAAGCAGCTCGTCGCCATCCACAATGGTAATGGCGTTGATACCATTCGAACGTGGACGAGAATATGCTTCAAGTGATGTCTTCTTGATTAAGCCCTGTTTAGTGCAGAGAATCACGTAATTGCTCTTGACATACTCCTCGTTCATCAAGTCTTTCACGGGAATGTAAGCCAGCAGTTTGTCGTCCTGTTCAATTTGAATCAGGTTCTGAATAGCACGTCCCTTGGTGGTTTTCGCTCCTTCCGGAAGTTCGAACACGCGCATCCAGAAACAACGTCCTTTTTGCGTGAAGATGAGCAACCAGTCGTGGTTAGAAGCAGTGAAGATGTGCTCAACGAAGTCTTCCTGGCGGGCGGTTGTGCCTTTCGCGCCAACCCCTCCCCGACTTTGCGCGCGGTATTCTGCCAAGTTTGTACGCTTGATGTAGCCGGCGTGCGTGATAGTAATCGCCATCTGCTCGTCGGGGATCATGTCCTCGATGTTTAAATCAGCACTGCTGTGCTCAATATTTGAGCGGCGGGCATCGCCGAAGCGGGTAATCAAATCGCGCAATTCGTCTTTGATAATACCCATGCGAATCTCTTCGCTACCCAAAATCTCGTTGAAACGAGCAATCATGCGCATTAGCTCGTCGTATTCTTCTTTGATCTTATCACGCTCCAATCCGGTAAGACGCTGCAAACGCATATCGAGGATAGCGCGCGACTGAATCTCATCGAGTTGGAACTTAGACATCAACCCTTCACGAGCAATTTCCGGGGTTTGGCTTCCACGGATAAGTGCAATTACTTCATCGAGGTGGTCGAGTGCGATGAGCAATCCCTTCAAAATATGCGCACGCTCCTGAGCCTTGCGCAGGTCGTATTGGGTGCGGCGAACCACCACTTCGTGACGGTGATCTACGAAGTGAACAATCATCTGCTTGAGATTGAGAATCTCCGGACGACCATTTACAAGCGCAACGTTGTTTATTGAGAATGAAGTCTGTAGAGCGGATTGCTTAAACAGGTTATTCAATACCACATTCGAAATAGCGTCGCGCTTGATTTCATAAATGATGCGTACGCCTTCACGTGATGACTGATCTTGAATATCGCTGATGCCTTCCAGTTTACCTTCCTTAATGAGGGCATCCTGGCGTGATTGCATTTCAGCTTTGTTCACTTGGTAAGGTACCTCCGTTACAACGATGCACTCGCGTCCGTCGATTTCTTCGATTTGGTGCTTGGCACGAATCACCACGCGACCGCGACCGGTTTCGTAGGCGCTCTTTACGCCTTCCACACCGTAGATGGTTCCACCCGTTGGGAAATCGGGAGCCTTGATGAAGTTCATCAGGCCTTCAATGGTGATATCGCGGTTGTCGATGTAGGCAATGATACCTTCACATACCTCAGTGAGGTTGTGCGGCGGCATATTGGTGGCCATACCTACGGCAATACCGCTTACCCCGTTGAGGAGCAAGTTGGGAGCCTTGGCCGGCATCACCTTGGGTTCTTGCAGCGAATCGTCGAAGTTGGGTTGGAAGTCAACCGTTTCCTTGTCGAGGTCTTCGAGCAATTCCTCAGCGATCTTGCGAAGACGTGCCTCGGTGTAACGCATCGCAGCAGGCGGGTCACCGTCCATACTGCCGTAGTTACCCTGGCCATCAACAAGCGGATAACGCAACGTCCAGTCTTGCGCCATACGAACCATCGTGTCGTACACGGCGCTATCGCCGTGGGGGTGATACTTACCCAGTACTTCCCCAACGATACGAGCCGACTTTTTATAGGGACGATTCGACATGACACCCAGTTCCAACATTCCATACAACACCCTGCGATGAACGGGCTTCATACCGTCTCGCACATCAGGAAGTGCTCTACTCACAATAACCGACATCGAATAATCGATGTAAGCGGTTTTCATTTCATCTTCAATGTTGATGGGAATTATCTTTTCGCCTTCTGCCATGAGCTATGGATTTGACTTGGTTTTTTTGAAATCTAAGTAGGTAAGTTCCTGCTTCGGGAAAAATGCTTCAATCCGAATAAGGGCCTGCGAAAATACGAAACGAATGGGGGTAAAAAACAGATGAGTTTTGAACAAAAAACTTCACTTCAGAACACTATAAAGTAGCGGTGAAGTCTATTTTCGCCCCATGCAAGATCGCCATACCAATCTTCAGCGATATTTTGAGGAACAAGCCGTTACCACGCGGAAGTTTGTCGTTCCGTACCTGGAGAAATTGAAGCCGATTTCGAAGGGAGTTCGCGTGCTCGAAATTGGATGCGGCACAGGGGGAAACCTTGTGCCCTTTTTGGAGGCCGGTTGCCAGGTAACGGGTGTCGATATATCGGTGACGAGTATAGAACGAGCTCGTGTGTTATTGGGCCCTCGTGAGTCGCTCACGCTTATAGCAGATGACATTTACAACCGTACAGAGGAGGATGGTGTATTCGACATTATTGTAATGCGCGATGTCATCGAACACATTCACAATCAGGAAAAGTTTATGGAGTTTGTAAAGCGATTTATGGCTCCAGGAGCACTCTTCTTTTTGGCTTTCCCACCCTGGTACAATCCGTTTGGCGGACATCAGCAAATTGCCAAAAACCGTTTACTTTCTAAACTCCCCTTCTATCACATTCTACCTGCCTTTTTATATAGGACCATTCTCCGCATGGGGGGCGAAAGCCAAAAGACGATTAACGATTTACTCGAGATCAAAGAGACTGGCATCAGCATCGAACGATTTGAACGCATTTGCGAAAGGGAGAACTATACGATTAAACGAAAAACTCTCTTCTTCATAACCCCGAACTACGAAACTAAATTCAATCTAAAGCCAAGGGTGCAATCGCGTTGGATTACGAGTATTCCATTCGTTCGAAACTTCTTGGTGACCGCCGGCTATTATGCTCTCAGTCTTGACAAATAAGAAGGGCATGCAATCAGCCTATTCATAAAACTGCCTGGTGTCTGCCATTTTTACGGGTAGTTTCCCATGGCATGACCGTTGAAACCAGCCAACAGTAACAATCTAAAAAAGTACATTTATGAGCGCGATGACAGAAGGACAATTGAAGGTTCATACCGACAACATCTTCCCGATTATCAAGAAATTCCTATACAGTGATCACGAAATTTTTCTTCGTGAATTGGTGAGCAATGCCGTCGATGCCTGTCAAAAGGTGAAGACACTGAGTGTTTCCGGTGAAGTGAAACACGACGGAAAAGGTCTGTTGGTAGAGGTAATTGCTGACAAAAATGCAAAGACACTGACAGTGCGCGACAACGGCATTGGTATGACCGTGGACGAGGTTGAGAAATACATTAACCAAATTGCATTTAGCGGTGCTGAAGAGTTTGTAGAGAAATACAAAGACGCTCAAATCATTGGACACTTTGGACTTGGCTTCTATTCGGCTTTCATGGTGGCGAAGCAAGTTGAGATTCAAACGCTCTCGCAGCGCGAAGGAGCAAGCCCAGTTCATTGGACATGCGACGGATCACCGAATTTTTCAATGGGCATGGGTTCGCGCACTACCCCCGGAACAGAAATCATACTGCATCTCAGCGACGATTCATTGGAGTTTTCAGAAGATAGCCGCGTAGAGGGTATTCTCACCAAATACTGCAAGTTCATGCCGGTCGACATCCGTTTCGGAGAAAAATCGGAATGGGTTGATGGTGAGGAAACCGACGAGCAGGGCGAGAAGAAACAAGTAGAAGTCAAGGTTCCGAATATCATCAACAACACCTCACCGCTGTGGATGAAGAAGCCGGCCGACCTTACTGATGAGGATTACAAGACCTTCTACCACGAGCTCTACCCGATGAGTTTCGACGAACCGCTCTTCCATATTCACATCAACGTCGATTATCCCTTTAACCTCACGGGCATCTTGTTCTTCCCTAAGATGAAGAACAACATGGAGGTGCAGAAGAACAAGGTACAGCTCTACAGCAATCAGGTATTTATTACCGATGAGGTGAAGAACATCCTCCCCGACTTCCTCACCATGTTGCACGGCGTGCTAGATTCACCCGACATCCCGCTCAACGTATCGCGCAGTTACCTGCAGGAAGATGCGAACGTAAAGAAGATCTCGAGTCACATTACTAAGAAGGTGGCCGACAAGCTGCAAAGCATGTATAATAATGAGAAGGCCGATTACGAAAGCAAGTGGGACGATATTGGTGTTTTCATTCAGTACGGAATGCTTACCGACGAGAAGTTTTATGAGCGTGCCGAAAAGTTTGCATTGCTGAAGACCGCAAACAGCGCCTATTTCAATTTGGAGGAGTTCAAGGAGAAAATCAAGGAAACCCAGAAAGACAAGAAGGGCGAAACTGTGGTGCTGTATGCCAACAACCATGAAGAGCAGTATACCGCGATACAAGCTGCCGGCGAGCGCGGTTGGGAGGTTGTAATGCTCGACGGGCCTTTGGCTCCGCACTATATCTCGAAGCTGGAGCAAAAGCACAACGGCTTGCGCTTCAAGCGTGTGGATGCCGATGTTATGGATAAGTTAATCGAGAAAGACGACAACACGGCCTCTGCCCTATCAGATGACCAGAAAAAAGGAATCACAACCGCACTGGAAAAGATGATCGATGCGAAAAAATACCACGTCGAATTTGCGAACCTCTCGCCTACCGAGGCGCCATTTGTGGTTACACAAAATGAGTTCATGCGCCGCATGAAAGAGCAAAGCGCTATGGGCGGCGGCGGTTTCTATGGCACCCTCCCCGACAGCTACAACTTGGTGGCCAATGCCAATCATCCGCTGTTTGGCAACACCGTTTCGGATAGCGAGGGAAATACTGTGCTGAATGAGTCGAAGGTGAAGTTGGCAATCGATTTGGCCTTGCTAAGCAAAGGGCTTTTGAAGGGCGAAGAGCTGGCTGGCTTTGTGAAAAGGAGCTTGGAGAGTATCTGAGTACCATAGGATTATAGGATGACAGGATTGTAGGATTATAGGGGGGGCGGCCCTATAATCCTACTATCCTGCAATCCTGTTAGAAAATTGTGAATTACGCAGGCTGCCCCTGCCTCATCTTTGCGAACCTATGGCAGAGCATTTTATCGTTTCAGCACGAAAGTACCGTCCCGACACTTGGGAAACGGTGGTGGGTCAAAAGCACATCACGACTACCTTACAAAGTGCTATTGCCAACAATCAGATTGCACAAGCCTATTTGTTTACCGGGCCTCGTGGTGTAGGTAAAACAACCTGTGCCCGCATTTTCGCCAAGGCTGTGAATGGCGCCATTGGCGAACATCTTGACGATATGCAGTTCAACGTTTTCGAACTTGATGCCGCC
>JAIYBR010000200.1 GCA_027488435.1 Flavobacteriales bacterium | reverse complement strand
CTGGAAAAAGCCATGCATACCCATTTTGAGATCTCGCGTATATAAATGCCGCTAAAACGGCAGACAAAGCGAAAAAGATTAATCCATAGGTCACAATGATTTGTTCACGCCACACCACAGCCCCTAACCAGGCCACTAGAATAGCCACGAAAAACGAAGGGCCGGCCATTCCCAACGCCGATAAAAGGAGAATAATTCGATCATAAAATCCGTCCTTCTTCAACGCTGCGGCTATGCCGAGCAATAAGCCGACAATCAAAGCCAATCCTATCGAAACAACGGCAAGGACAATGGTGCCCGGAAGAACCTCAGACAAAATGCTGGATACACTTTTGTCCGTTAAAAACGATCGTTTCAGATACGGTGATTTGAGATAGATAGCCTTGCCCTCCTCACCTAAAGCGATTCGTACTCCGGAATATTCGGAAGGATTAAAGTAAATCCTGGACTGTTCGAGACTGCTATGAATGCCGAGCGGCGACAAGTCATTCAAGTAAAGCGCATAACGATGGCCTACCGATAAATCGAGATCGAACTTACGCCGCATGTTGGCAATGACTTCTTCAGAGGCATTTTCGCCTACAAGATTTCTCACCGGATCACCGGGAGCTAAATTGAATAAAAAGTAAACCAGCGTAACCACTCCCCACAAGACCAGAAGTCCATAACCAATTTTGCGGAGAATGAATGTAATCATGCACGAACACTATTGGCGTGCCCCAATTGAATCAATGCGAAAACGGCGTAATTCAGTATGTCGCGATAACCGCTATCTATGCCTTCACTTACAATTGTCTTCCCTTGATTATCCTCGATTTGCTTGATTCGCAGAAGCTTCATCAAAATCAAATCGGTAAAGGACGAAACGCGCATATCACGCCAAGCCTCGCCATAGTCGTGATTTTTATTAAGCATAAGCGACTTGGTAATCGCAACCTGTTCGTCATAACGAGTAGTGGCTTCTTCACTGGAAAGTTCCATTGAAGTCGACTCAGGCGATTGCATCTGAATCAATGCCATTACTGCGTAATTGATGATCCCGACAAATTCTTCGTCAATGCCCTCTCCTACTTTGCTCTGCCCCTTTTCTTCCAGTGTGCGTATGCGCTGCGCCTTGATGAATATCTGATCGGTCAAGCTCGGCGTGCGCAAAATGCGCCAAGCTGTGCCATAGTCGCGAGTCTTCTTCAAAAACAGCTCTCGGCAATGAAAAATAACCTGATCAAATTGATTAGCGGTATGTTGTAATGACGCATCCATATTTGCACGCAAATTTGCACGAAAGTGCTTATCAAACACAGGCCTGCATGAATTCAGAATCCTCATTTTATGAACTAACCTTTCCGGGAGGAAGTCTTTCTCTGGAAAAACCACGCATTATGGGCATCCTGAATATTACTCCTGACTCCTTCTATGCGGAAAGTCGTGTGCTGAGCGCTACCGAGCTGGAAGAAGTTGCTGGTAAAATGATTCATGAAGGCGCTGATATCTTGGATATCGGAGGACAAAGCACCCGACCCGGAGCACAGCGACTTGATGCACATACAGAGTCAGACCGTGTGCTCGAGGCCATAACAACGGTTCGAAAGGCTTTTCCTGAAATCTGCATTTCGGTCGACACTTTTTATAGTGAAGTGGCAGAAGCTTCTTGCAGATTAGGTGCGAACATCATCAATGACGTCAGCGGAGGATCGATTGATTCACGCATGTTCTCAACAGCCGCCAAATGCAATGTTCCCTATGTGCTCACCCACATACAAGGTGAGCCTCAAACCATGCAGGGCAATCCGCAATACACCGATGTTGTAGCTGAAGTACTTAATTACTTTAACGAGAAAGTCAATGAACTAAAGAGCGCAGGTGTTCAACAAATCATCATAGACCCTGGTTTTGGCTTTGGAAAAACCATTCAGCACAATTTGAGATTACTGAAGGAACTTCATTTATTTGATGCACTGAACTATCCGATTCTTGCTGGCATAAGTCGAAAGCGAACATTACAGCAATTGGTTGGTCGAGATGCCTCAGAAACTCTAAACGCAACAACAGTGGCAAATACCATTGCTCTCATGAATCATGCATCAATACTACGCGTACACGACGTGCGTGAAGCTAAAGAGGCTGTTTTAATTATCAATGCATTGAATGAAGTCTAACGTAGGCTGCATTCAATTTCAAAGCTCGTTAACCCATTCACTTCATCGATTCAGTCTTATCTTTTAGTCCATATGCCGCGCACGATTGATGGGATGTGCTGCATGACTGCAATGCAACACCTAAAGTGAGCAACCCAAGAAAAACAATAATGAGTCTTTGCAGTACCTCGTGCTTCCATTGATTGATTGGATCCATAGTTTAAAATGTTAGGTAATAATCAGTTTGATTATTTCTACGGAATAACTATGGATAAGTTTCATCGCAATTCAAACGATCCAATCAGTTATGGACGGAGAAACAACCAGGTTGAGATGACCGATAATGAGAACAAAATCCATCGCCTCGATTTTTCAAAACGCGTGTTTGTATCCATTGCCTTACGATTTTAAGTTTGACCATAAGTAATAGAGTGTTTCCCTGCAACGAAAGCAGAGCCGAAAGGTT
>JAIYBR010000201.1 GCA_027488435.1 Flavobacteriales bacterium | reverse complement strand
TGCGCGACCAATTCGAAGGCACGGTGCAGTTGGTTTTTCAACCCGCTGAAGAAGTCCTTCCCGGCGGTGCATCGCTCATGCTGAAAGACGGTGTGTTCGCCAATCGTAAGCCCCAAGCCATGTTCGGACAGCACGTATACCCCGAATTACCCGCGGGTAAGATTGGATTGAAGCCGGGGGTTTACATGGCGAGTACCGACGAGTTGTACGTCACGGTAAAAGGTCGCGGAGGGCACGGCGCCAAACCCGACCGCAACATCGACCCCGTGCTGATTGCTTCGCACCTAATCGTCGCGTTGCAACAAGTAGTGAGTCGCTGGTCGAATCCGGCCATGCCCAGTGTGCTGTCGTTCGGAAAGGTGATTGCCAACGGAGCGACCAACATTATCCCCAATGAAGTTCGGATGGAAGGAACCTTTCGCACCTTCGATGAGCGTTGGAGAAAAGAAGCTCACGAACGCATGGTTGCTCTGGCCGAAGGGCTTGTAAAAGGAATGGGCGGCGAAGTCGATTTTAGAATTGAGATTGGTTACCCTGTATTAAAAAATGACGAGGAACTTACCCTTCGCGCAAGAGAAAGAGCCATTGAGTATTTAGGGCAAGACAATGTCGTAGATCTCGATGTGCGCATGACAGCGGAAGACTTTGCCTACTTCGGTCATGAAATGCCCGGGTGTTTTTACAGACTCGGAACCGCATCTTCAACCGATGAATCCAAGAGTTTCAGTGTGCATCATCCGCGCTTCGATATCGATGAAGAAGCATTGAAGACAGGAATGGGGCTGATGGCGTGGATGGCCGTTCAATAGGGGCAAGGGGCGAAGGGCGAATTACGAATTACGAAGGACGAAGTACAAAGTACCGGATGGGCGTTTGTTTTGGTCGGGGTCCGCGGTTCGAAAACAAGTGCTGAATGAACCATTTCGCGCACAGGTCAATCGCAAAACTGTAGCCTTTGCGGTACTTTGTAATTTGTACTTACCAAACGCACATTTTCTAATGCAAAAACGTGTGCGTTCGCACCAAACTCTCCGACCAAAACAAACGCCCATCCGGTACTTTGTAATTCTTACTTTTTACTTTGTGTTTTTAACCAAAAGCACCGCACTTCAAGCCCCTCGCAACGGCTCCGACTTCGCTAAGCCCAAATCGTACTTAAACAAAAACGCCACCCCTTGAGGTGGCGTTTTCATGTGATGTGACTTGTCTAGCGCTCTACGACCATTCTCTCATTCATCGTTTCTCCATTGATCGTAAACTCTACCAGGTAAATACCTGCGGTTAATTGCTCTGTGAAGTTCAATTGTGTTGCCAATGCACCGTCTACAGTGAATTGCTTGTTGTAAATAATACGTCCAACGCCGTCCATTATCTTGACAGAAAGCTCTCCGCTTCCAATATCTGTCAGACGAATGTTTACCTCATTTCCATTGTTCGGATTTGGATAAACAGATGATAATGGTTGCTGTTCGAACGATCGCAGTTGTTGGTTGCTGCTTGGTGCATCTTGCATTTGGCCCGCCGATGAGCCATTTACCGCAATGATGCGTGTTGCGCCCCAGTTGCCTGCAACGTTGTTGACGAAGTTGGGTCGAACGCGAACACGCCAGTAACCAATGGCGGGTAACTGTGCCGGGAAGGCGCTGTTGAGCGTTACCGACGGTGAAGATCCTGTTGAAGTCACTGTAAAAGGTGATCCAATTACATTGGTGCCCAAGCAATCACTAACGCGAGTGAATTCAAAGGTGTAGTTGATAACGCCGCATACAGTTGCAGTTCCGGTTGCCGGATCCGCAGTAATGCTGCTCACGCGCGACAATACCGTTGGACATACCTGTGTGCTTCTCACTTCCACCAGTGGTTGAGCACTCATGGTAACATTTTGACAGGCGGCAGGCACGCTGTTTCCAAGGACGGTAATGATTCCGTCGGGTTGTCCCAGTCCGTTGGTAAGCGCATAGTTTGCATCGATGCGAACATTGTACACGCCACCATATCGAAGCGCAAGTGTCGCATTGTTGAGTGTAACAACCCCGGTCGACGAAACAACGCTTGAATTCAATCCGCTGGCTGTTCCACCTACGCCATTGAAGTTCATCGTATAGCTTGTTGCCGCCGTATAGAGCACTTTGTAGCTGCTGCATAAGGTGAAGCCGCCCGCAGGTGTAGTGCTTGCACATCCACTCACGCGCAAAGGAGATACGCACAAGGTGTATGTTCCCACGTTGGTTGCGTCGTAGTTGCGCACACCCACATAGTAGGTTTGACCCACCACGAGGTTACCGAAGTTTAACACCTCTGTTCCACCTACAGCACCGTTGGCGTTTTCCACATCAACCTGACCTGCAGGGTGAGCAGCTGTGCGCAATTCAATCACAGGGTTGAATCCGCTTGCTGTTACCTGTATGCGCACACCGGTTGTTGGGGCCACAAATCGGTACCATACATCGCGACCACCACCCACGGCCACGTTGGCCGGATTACCCTGTGCAGACACATCGGTATTAACCAAAGTACCTCCGTAAGTTTGGCAGTTCGGGTAATATGCATTGGTTGTATTCACTGTGAGCAATTGTGCAGTTGTAAACTGATCGAATACCTGGCCACTGCATGCCTCGCCAATGAATCCATCACAATCGTCGTCGATGGTGTTGTTGCAAACTTCCGTAGCACCCGGGTTTACAGCAACTGAATTGTCGTTGCAGTCTTGCTGATATAGCACCCCATTATTGGCCAACGGGCAATATGGAATGAGTTGTTGCGGCCATGTGTTCGAAGCACATCCTACGCCGGCAATACAACCTATATCATAAATGAATGATCCGTAGCCGTCGCCGTCCATATCGCCCCACCATTCGCATACAGGATTGATGTTGGCATTGCTGTCGCAGCAGTCACCACCAATGGTAGCATAGCCTGCAGGCAGTGTGCACGCCACAGTTGTGGCTGCAGAATTACCATATCCATCGCCGTCGTTATCTTGGTAGTAGATGGTGAGACCCACGTTAACAACAGCTGAAGTACCGATACTTGATGAACAACCGCTAGCAGCCACACTCACGAGGTTGTAGGTTGTGTTCCCGTTCAGAGCACCGGTGTTAACCGAGGCGTTTCCTGAGCCGTTCAACGTTACGTTCTGGGCAGCACCACCGTTCACGTTGTAGGTTACAACCGCGTTCGGATTACCACTGAATGCAATGCTTGTTGATTGTCCTGAGCATAGCTGAGTAGATCCGCTGATGGTAGCATCAGGCGCCTCCTGGTAGGTAATGGTTGCAGTGCCGGTTGCAGTGTTTTCACACAAGCCGTTGTCGACGTCGACAAGCGAATAGGTTAGGTTCTGCCAAACAGTGCCTGTATTGATAGTCCCTGTTCCGCTTCCATTGAGAATCGCGCTAAAGCTATTGCCATTTAAGGTGTACGATACCTGACCATTGGCCGGACCATTGATGGTCACTGCACCCGCGCTTCCGCCGCACACTACCGCGCTTCCTGTGATAGAGGCGGTTGGGAGTGGGTTCACGTTTACGGTTGCAGATCCGTTCAGTCCACCGGTTGCTTCGCAGTTGTTGTCTACGAGTGTGCTTACGGTGTATGTGTTCGATGCTGAAGGAGTCACCGCAACGATTGCCGGGCTGCTCGATGCAGAGAATGAAGCGCCGTTGGAAAGTGTTCCGTTCCATGGGCCGTTTCCGGTAAGGGCGATACTCAACGAAGAGCTATTGCCTACGCAGATCTCCGCAAAACCGGAGAGCGTTGCTGTAGGTCTTGGAACAGTAGTTACCGCAACGCTAGAGCCATTGGCTACCGGGCATGGGCTGTTCGATGCCACAACACGGTAGTAATTCGTGCTCGACAAATTCGTAGCTATGTATACGCTGTCAACAGCACCGCCAATGTTGTTAAAGCTTACATTGTTGGTTGATGTCTGCCATTGCAGATTACCTGCAGAACCGCTGACAATAAGTGTACTTATGTTGTTTCCTGCGCATACCGCAGCTCCTCCGCTGATGCTGCCGGCGTTGGGCGCCTTTCTGACGTCTACTTGAACTGTAAACGCAGCACCATCACAACCATTCGACTTAGGAGTTACGCTGTAGGTAGCGGTGGCCGAGGTATTACCGGTGGCCGTTAATGTTTGCGAGATGTTATTCTGAGCAGACACTTGAGCTGAGCCCCCAGTGCAGCCGATACCTGCAGGCGCATTCCACACATAGGTAGTTCCATTCACAACAGTTCCATTCACTCCGTTTACAGGGGTTACCGTAAAGGCGCCGCCTGAGCACACGGTAGAGGTAATGTTGTTTACTTGCGAAACCGCGCGAACATTCACATATACCTGGTTCGTGTCGGAGCAACCTGTGGCTGTTAGTGTTTCTGTAAGCGTATACAACGTTGCCGCTGTGGGTTGGGCTGTTGGTGCAGCTATGTTGCTCGCCGACAGTCCGGTTGATGGGCTCCAAGAGTACGTGCTTCCTGCTTGTGATGCGGCGCCGATAGCACCGGCTACTCCGGCACAAATATCTACATCGGCTCCTGCATTGTCAGTAGGCAAGGAGTTTACAATCACAGGAAATGGCGATGTGTTGATTACACATCCAAAGTTGTTCATTACTGATACATCGTAGTATGCACTTGCGGTCGGTGCGTAGTTGGCCGGGTTTTGCGCAGTAGAGCTAAATCCAGAAGGAGTAGACATCCAATCGAACATGTAGCGCGTTGAGTTACCCGAAAGCGTTACGTTGTCGATGGCCCAGTAGCGGTCATTACTAGCTGTGTAGAGGAATCGAACCCATACGGTTGGAAGGCCTACATACGAGTTCATGTCGATTACCTCATTTTCAAAGCTTGTGAACCCACCTTGGTCGGTTGTGTATGTAACCAAGTCGGTCCAGGTTGAGTTGTTGGTTGAAACTTGCACTGTACAAACATCGCCCGAGCTCCTCCAATCGAAGAAATGGTAGAAGTCCATGGATAAGGACGTAAAGCCAATGGTACTCAAAACCGGTGATTTCAATACCGTGCTGGTACTACCTCCACCACCCTGAGCTTGGCTATTCGAAAGGTAGAACTGCGTTTGGTCGTTCGAACGGAAGTTGTTATTGTAATTATAATTGTCGGGGCGCAGTGTCCATGCAGCTGATGCAGGGGTTCCGCCGGTTGATGCATTGGATGTTGACCATGAGGTGAACGAACCGTTGAATGTTTCACGCTCCAGTATGGTCGCGTAGCTGGTACCCGAAGAGAAGAAGTCAACAGTTTCGCCTGCGCACAACTGATCGTCTGAAGACGATGCACTAACCTGACCGGTGAAGGTGTAAGGTTGAATATCTACGAATACCGTATCTGATGCTGAAGGGCAACCGTTGGCGCCTGTAATGGTGTTGATTACCGCGTAGCTCCCCGGGGTCGACGTAGCGAGGTTAACCTCTCCGGTAGATGCACTCACCAAGTTCAATCCGGCGAATGTGGTAAACGTACCGGCCTGAGCTCCCGCAGGGAATATTGGCAACGGATTGTTACCGCCAATGGTTTGACACAACGAGTTCGATACGTAGCTGAAGTTCGGGTTGGGTGCGCCGGTAATGGTTATGGTTCTGCTCGTAGAAGAAGGAGTACAACCACCCACCGGTGTAATGGTGTTGGGGATGGGGTAGGTGCCTGGCGTAGATGCAGATAAATCCACCACACCGGTTGAAGCACTCACGAAAACCAGTCCTGCTGAAGAGGTGAACACACCCGCTGATCCACCGCCTGAGAATGCCGGTGCCGGGTCGACGGTGTTGCTACAGAATGGTGAACCTGTATAGCTGTAAGTGGTAACAGGAGTTCCGCTAATCAGCACGGTCACCGGCTCAATGTCAGAGCACGAACCCACGACACTTCGAATGTAGTATGTTCCGGTATTTACAGCTGATGGGCTTGTTACTGCTGTAGTCGCGGCAGCAGTTGTCCAGTAGCTCAGCGTTCCTCCACCGGTACTACCTGCGGTTACAGACGCAGCTGTAAGGTTGGCTGTGCCCGAGCACAACGCAATGTTATTCGTCACCACTACAGGTGTAGTGGCTACGGTCACAGTTACATTGGGTGTAAGCTGACGCTCACAACCGGTAGCATAACGCTCAGCCAATACGTAGAAGGTAGTGCTGGTTTGCAAAGCACCTGTGCTTATGGAAAGTGTAGCCCCGTTGCCCGGTGTGGTTGCCGAAACAGGCTGGCCGGTCGCGTTATTATAGAGCGTATAGCCCACTGTGGTTTCGCTGGTTGGAATGTTGATGGAAGTAGAACCATCCGCGCACACCGAGGCTGATACAGCGCTCGGGGTTACGCTAGTTGGAAGAGCGCTTACCGATACAACAACGTTCGAATTGTTGGTACAACCCAATGCGTCTGTAACGGTTAGATTGTAGGTCCCGTTGATGGCACTTGTGGCGTTGTTGGAAACAGACGGGTTGGCTTGGTTGCTGGTGAAGCCATTTGGGCCCGTCCATGCATAGGTGTATGGGCTTGCACCACCAGCGGTGTTTGCATTGAGGAAGAATTCATTTCCTGCGCATACCGCACCACTGCCGTTTGCAACGGGTGTGGTTGCCAAACCTATAGGGGCTAACGTTCCGAATGAAATGTTGTCCAATCCGAAGTCGTTGCCTCCAAGCTCTAGCTGCAGGTTCACGATGCTCAGGTTCACGGAGGTATTGTTACCCGAATTCCACTGACCGTAGAAACGTGCCCATGGAAAAGGTGCGCTGGTAGTACCGTTGGCCAAGTATGCCACAGTGCCCACCTGGCTGCCGTTGATGCTGAATTGCAACGCAGCGTTGTTGCCGCTTACCAGCGTTAAACCCCAAGCTGAGAAGTAGTAGGTGGTGTTGGGTTGAACCGCAACGTTGTTTTGCGACCAAATAGTTGTTAAAGATGGCGAGCCATTGATGATCATAAAGTTACCGGTTCCACCGAAGCCGGTGCCGTAGAAGGCATCGTGAAGATCATTGGCATTATTCCAAATGCTGTAGGTTCCTTCCGGGTACATTTCGTTTCGAACACCATTCACGTTTGGAGCGTTGGTATAGCCTGTAATAAATCCGGTGTTGCCAGAGCTGAAGTTTCCGTTGGTAACCAATTCGGTTGCTACACCAAGCGTAGCAGTTGAGCTACAGCCCTGCGGGCTCGATGCGCTTACAGTATATGAACCCGCTTGCTGCGTTGTGATGCTTTGTGTGGTGTTGCCCGTATTCCAAACATAATTGTTGAGTCCGGCTGTAGCTGTAAGTACAGCTGATCCGCCCACCGAGCAATAGTCGGCGGTGCTGCTGATAACAGGAAGTGGGTTGATCGTCACAGCCACTGTA
>JAIYBR010000168.1 GCA_027488435.1 Flavobacteriales bacterium | reverse complement strand
TCTAGAAAAAAAAAAAAAAAAAAAAAAGAACAACGAAAGCCGCAACCCCTTCCGGGTGGTGGCGATAAGCGTGGTGGAAATTTCTATTGGATTTATGCCATACTGGCTATCATTCTAATAGGCATGATGGTTTTCAATAGCGGAAGCGACGGACGCCAGATCGATTACCGTCAATTCAAGCAATACGCTGAAAGCGGATTCATCGAGAAGGTAGAGTACAACCAGGTAGTCGGAAAAATCTATTTGGACTCGCTTGGAAGAGCAATGCTCGGAAATGAAATCGGCAATCAGCCCGTGATGAAAGGTTTCAACCGATCAAGCGAGTTTTGGTTCAACATTCCACCAAGTGAAAATGCCATTGATGAAATTGAGCGATTGGGCAACGAGCGCGGCATGGCTGTTCACTACAAGCCCATCAATGAGTTTGGGCAAAATCTTTTATTTTGGATTATCGGTTTTGGAATCATCATCGGCGTTTGGGTTATCATCATGCGTCGCATGGGTGGTGGCGGCGGCGGTGGCGGACAGATTTTCAGCATTGGAAAATCGAAAGCGCAACTTTTTGAAAAGGGTAAAGGCACTTCGGTCACATTCAACGATGTGGCCGGACTCGAAGGTGCCAAACAGGAGGTACAAGAGATTGTAGACTTCCTGAAGAATCCGAAGAAATATACCGAGCTCGGAGCGAAAATTCCGAAGGGTGCTTTGCTTGTAGGTCCTCCGGGTACAGGTAAAACATTGCTTGCAAAGGCTGTTGCCGGAGAAGCACAAGTGCCTTTCTTCTCCTTGAGTGGATCAGACTTTGTGGAAATGTTTGTGGGTGTAGGAGCAAGCCGCGTTCGTGATTTGTTCCGCCAGGCAAAGGAAAAGGCACCTTCTATTATTTTCATCGATGAGATTGACGCCATTGGCCGCGCTCGCAGCAAGAGCATTAACTTCGGCAGCAACGATGAGCGTGAAAACACGCTCAATCAACTCTTAACCGAGATGGATGGTTTTGCAACCAATAGCGGTATCATCATCCTCGCGGCAACCAACCGTGCAGATATTCTGGATAAGGCCCTATTGCGCGCAGGTCGTTTCGATCGTCAGATTTATGTGGACATGCCCGATTTGAATGAACGTGTTCAGATCTTCAATGTTCATTTGAAAAACGTCAAGTTTGATAGCTCTATCGATGTCGAATTCCTGGCTCGTCAGACACCAGGTTTCAGTGGTGCTGATATTGCCAACATATGCAATGAGTCTGCATTGATTGCGGCCCGCAAGGGTAAGCATGTGGTCGATAAGCAAGACTTCCTAGATGCCGTAGATCGTATCATCGGTGGTTTGGAAAAGAAGAACAAGATTATTACAGCTGAAGAAAAATCGACGATTGCCTATCACGAAAGTGGACATGCCATGATATCGTGGTTACTGGAACACGCCTCGCCGCTGGTAAAGGTGACCATCGTGCCTCGCGGTCGTTCGCTGGGTGCCGCCTGGTATTTGCCGGAGGAACGCCAAATCACCACGACCGAGCAGATCTTTGATGAAATGTGCGCCGCGTTGGGCGGCCGCGCTGCGGAAGAAGTCGCATTCGGTAAAATTTCAACGGGTGCGTTGAGCGATTTGGAGAAGGTTACCAAGCAGGCATATGCCATGGTAACTGTTTATGGCTTGAACAAGAAGATTGGTCATCGCAGTTATTACGATAGCAGCGGTGAGTCGCAATTCACGAAGCCATATAGCGAAGAGACAGCCCGTGTGATTGACGAAGAGGTTTCGAAAATCATCGAGAAAGCGTATCTGAAATCGGTCGACTTGTTGAACTCTCATCGCGAGCAACTCGACAGACTTGCGGCCAAGCTCCTCGAGAAGGAAGTTATTTTCAAAGATGACCTGGAAGAGATTCTAGGTCCGCGCCAGTGGAAGGAACGCAACCCGGCTAACGAGTTGAAGCCCCAAAACGAAACGAAACCGGGTATTGAACCATCACCCGAAAATGGATAAGAAAAGGCCGCGCAAGCGGCCTTTTTTGCGTTTGTAGTTTTCTCGGATTGAATGCGCTTCATTGATTAAGTTTGCCCTCGCAATGGCCACCCTCAGCAACCTCGCACAACGCACCATCGTGGGACTGATTTTTTCAGTCGCCGTGGTTGGTTGCGCTTATTGGGGAGCACTGGCCAATGGAATGCTTTTCTTGTTTTTTGCTGCTGTCGGCTTGTATGAAGTATATGATCTGCTGCAGCATCAGCAAAGCAATGCGCCTCGATGGTTCAAGGGAATGTCGGTTGGCGTTGTGCTTTATATGCTGGTGTTTTTAGTTCAGACGGATACGGTTCCTCCGGTTTGGTTCTGGATATTACCCTTGCTGGTAGCCGTCATCTTCGTTGCTGAACTCATCAAGCTCGATCATTTCACGCTGACCAATTTGGCCATTACCATTTTTGGATGGATTTACGTGGTTTTGCCGCTTTCACTGGTAAATGTGCTTCCGACACTTCAAGGAACCTATGATCCAATTCCGCTCATTGGGTTTTTCCTGGTGCTGTGGGCCAACGATACAGGCGCTTATTTCACCGGAAAATACCTGGGCAAACGCAAACTTTATCCGGAAGTCTCGCCCAACAAAACGTGGGAAGGTTTGCTGGGTGGTTCCATTGCATCATTTGCTTCGGCTGTTGCACTCCATCGTTTAACTCATACGCTGGAGCTTCGCGATTGGTTGGTCATGGCTTCGGCTGTTGCAATTTTCGGTAACCTCGGCGATTTGTTCGAGTCACATTTGAAGCGAAACTTTGGTGTGAAAGACAGTGGACACATTATGCCGGGGCATGGTGGTGTACTTGATCGATTCGACGGACTTTTTCTGGCCTTGCCCGTATTTCTGGCGTATTATAAAATCTATTATTTCTTATGACGATTCACAAAGAGGGATATAAACTCATTACCGGAGCTGCAGTGCTTTGTGGCGGGATCATTTTCGGTTTAGCAAAATTGATCGACACCTCATCCGCATGGTTTTGGTTGGCGAGCGCTCCGGTGATTGTTTTCTTTTATCTCGTGGTGCAGTTCTTCCGTTTGCCATCGCGCACCAATCGTTCTGCAGCCAATGAATTGGTTGCTCCTTGCGATGGTAAAGTGGTGGTGATCGAAGAAACGGAGGAGCCCGAATACTTCAAAGGAAAGCGCATTCAAGTTTCGATTTTTATGTCACCACTCAACGTGCATGCTAACTGGGTACCGTGTGAAGGCGAAGTTACTTATGCGAAGTATCACAAGGGTTTATACCTCGTAGCCTGGCACCCGAAAAGCAGCACCGACAATGAGCGTACAACTATTGTGATCAAGCATTCAAATGGTAAAGAAGTACTATTCCGTCAAATAGCCGGTGCGGTTGCACGTCGCATTGTTTATTATGTCAAGCCAGGACAGCGTGTTGAACGCAACGAACAATTTGGCTTTATCAAATTCGGAAGTCGTGTCGATGTTTTCCTTCCAATCGGTTCGGAAGTGGTCGCTCAAATGGGGCAGATTACCAAGGGAAATGAAACCGTAATTGCACGCTGGTAGTCGACGAAAATCCTGTTTATATCCCGTGTATAATTCCATACTTCACGCGGGTTTTCTCATTTCCTGTTGCGGGTAATTTTGAAGATGCCGATGAAGCATCTTCTGTATCTGTTCGCTCTAATCTGTTGTATGCCTTTTGGGTTGTCGGCCCAGAAGACGACCATCGTGCAACACTATCCCAAAGACACTACCGGGTTGGCTGCAGGTAAGATTATTCCTGCTCGCACAGAGGAGCATCGCATTATCATCAATTACTACGAACATGCCGATGAGCTAGCCCTGAATAGGTTCGAACAATTGGTGTCTTCCTACCTCGCCATGTATATCGAGAAGTGCGCTGCGATTCAAAATGGTGATGTTAAACTTCGACGCACGAAAAAAGAAACCATGAAGGATTTGAATGGAATCGTAAAGGGTGCCGTTGATTTTTACGATTACCAACAGCTGAGTGGCTTCAAAGGATTTTCGAAAGTTGTCGAGCAGAAGTTGGCTGTCATCGATGCACTTGATTTCAGAACGGTTGAGTTTTCTGTAGGTGGAAATGATGAAGAAGTTGAAAATCGCATGCGCAGCAACTTTCTCGAGAAGGAACTGGTCGATTTGAACATGCTTGTGCGAATGGAAGTGGGCATGTATGGCGAAGAAAATCTAATGGTGGTGCAGGGCTCCGAAGAAATTGTAATCGACAATGGCGCTCGCGAAAAGTTGCTCGAACAATATCTCGGCGACGAGAAGTGGGCGCCCATGGATCCCATTCGAGTAGAACTCGACGGAAGCGGTTTGGCAACCATCGATTTGAATGATCATTCCCGACTTAATGCTTCAGCGCCGGATGAAGCGAGTTCAATCAATGCCCAATTACTTGAACTGTTGCAGTCCAACAACGATAAGCTCGACGGCATGCAAAAGCAAATTGACGATCTGCGCGCAGAACAATTGAAGTTGTGGCAGCAAAGCCAGGATGAAAAGAACATGGCCATGCAAAAGCAAATTGATGACTTGCGTGAAATGGTGTTTGCATTGGTGAAAATGAATACAGGCGAAGCTGTGGCGGATGGAAGTAATTCATTACTGCCACCACCTAAGTCGGAAGGGACTGTGACCAATTTACCGGGCTCTATGAATGTTTATTTCCCAAAAGGTTCTGTCAGATTGGATGCGAGTGCTTCGCTTTCCCTCAATGAAATCGTCGATATTCTCGCCCGCTCGCCTCAATTGAAATTGATTGTGACAGGATACGCAGATAAGTCGGGCGACGCTGCGCGCAACTTGCTTCTGAGTCAGCAACGTGCTAATTCTGTCAAGGAATTTTTAGTGAAAAGTGGATTAAGTCCCGATCGTTTTATTACGAAATACTTTGGCGATCGCGACTCGGCGCAGGAGGGGCTCAGCGATCGTAAGGTAGTCATTGAATTTGTGAGATAAACCATGAAAATCATTTGTATAGGCCGCAACTATGCGGAACACGCGAAGGAGTTGGGCAATGCTGTGCCGGCTGAACCGGTCTTTTTTTGCAAACCCGACTCCGCGATTTTACCCAAAGGCAATCCTTTTTTTATTCCCGACTGGACAAGCGATGTGCACTATGAAGTGGAGTTGGTTCTGCGCATCGATCGCCTGGGAAAGCACATCAGCCAAGAGTTTGCGCCACGCTACTATGGAGCTGTTGGCCTGGGAATCGACTTTACTGCCCGCGATGTGCAAGAGGAGTTGAAGAAGAAGGGCCTGCCTTGGGAGAAAGCAAAAGGCTTCGACGGTTCAGCAGTAGTTTCTCCGGATTTCATTCCAGTGGAGGAATTCGAAAAGTCGAACATCAAATTTTCGTTGCAGAGAAATGGCGAATTAGTTCAGTCCGGAAATAGCTCCGATATGATATTCGATTTCGATGCC